>CAMTMX010000045.1 GCA_947073495.1 uncultured Porphyromonadaceae bacterium | reverse complement strand
GAAGACTCGAACACCGTAAAATCAGCGTTCGAGCCATACTTTATTGCATTATCTGAGTTTTATCGGACAGCAATAATAAAAAATAAAACTGCTAATCACACCGGATATCTATCCACACTTGGTGATTAAGTATATAACCTCGCAACCATCCACATTCGCGAGTAATAATTCAAGCCGATCTGATTTCAGATCGGCTTGATGTTTTTTGGGGTAGAGATACGAGGAAAATCAATTCGCTATTATAGCTCCCAACAACGGACTACCGCAGTTTATATAAATTCGTGCAAACTGTCGGATAAATGCCAAAGAAGACTGCCGAGGCGATTTTGATCCTTTGCTTTTGACGTCTTTAATAAAAGAGGTATCTGCGGAATCGTTTGTCATAAGCATAACAGATTTGTTTAAATTCCGACATCAAGAATGGCAGAGATGTCGGTGAGTACATTAGTATAACGTCATTATGATATAAAATATTATCCGTGAAATATAAAAAAAGACAGCTATCTTTAGAATCATCATAAAGATAGCTGCCAATTATACTATTGAATAGTGTGGATTAAGAATTGCTTATATGGAGTAATCACAAGGAAACCCGAAGGGCGCGCTCAAAGAGTGAGGACAATGTCCTTTTCTGTAGCGATACGCCTGAGATTGAGGATGGCATATCTCATTCTTCCGAGAGCGGTGTTTATGCTGACTCCTGTAATTTCTGCAATCTCTTTAAACGAAAGATTCTGATAATATCTCATTTTGAGCACTTCCCTTTGAAGATGAGGCAGTTCTTTAATGAGATATTTGACATCTTCTCTGATTTGATCAGAAATGATGACATCTTCGATGGTATCCTCACAGAGTTCTTTCCTGTTAAGCACATCCACATCGTCAAGATCCGCGCTTTGGAGATTTTCAGATTTCTCCTGGCGGTAGTAGTCGATTATAAGATTGTGGGCTATTCGCGAGATCCAAGCAGGGAATTTCCCATTTTCCGTATATCTACCCTGTTTAATTGTCAAGATTGCCTTGACAAATGTTTCTTGAAAAATATCATTTGCAATATCTTCATTTTTGATAATCCTGAGGATATAATTAAAGATACGTTCCTGATGTCTTTTCAGAAGGGTGTCAAACGCCTCGTTGTCTCCTTGTGCGTAAGCCCTGACCAATTGTTCGTCGGTCATGCTCATTATTTTTGCCATTCTTTTTCTTTTTACGTTAAGTAGAGTTCGTCGATAGGCAGTTGTTTTTGGGTGTACTCTATTAGTTTTACATCACAAAAGTAGTCAAATTATATGCCATATCCAAACAAACAACAACGAAAAAGTGCAAAAAAAGGTTAATGCTACAATAACAACAAGAAATTTGAGTTATATGTTAATTGATTTTAACAAGTTTTATTGCCACCCAATTATTATCTTCAAGAGTTTTGACAACTTCAAATCCATACTTGCCGGCAGCTTCTGCAACTATGGGTATGTCGGAGACATAAAAACCGCTGAGAAGCATTATCCCTCCTGTTTTTACTTTTGAAGCATACATTCCTATATCTGCCGTGATCACATTTCTGTTGATATTCGCCAGGAAAAAATCAGCGGGATCAAGATCCGGCAGTTTAAAGGCATCTCCACACAACATGGTTACATCTACATTATTAAGGCGCACATTTTCTACTGCATTCTCCCACGCAAATGGATCAATTTCTATTCCGGTCACTGTTACAGCCCCTCTCATCTTGCAAAGAATGGCAAGTATCCCTGTTCCTGTCCCCATGTCAATGACGTTCTTCCCATTCATGTCTTCAGAAAGTATATGCCTCATCATGTTGCTTGTGGTGCTGTGATGACCTGTCCCGAATGCCATTTTCGGATCGATGACAATATCATATTCTGCTTCCGGAACATCTTTATGGAAAGATGAATGAACCACGCATCTGTCTTCTACAATTATAGGTTGGAAATAATTTTTTTCCCATTCTTCATTCCAGTCTTCCCCTTTCACAAGTTCAGAAGTGATGGAGAATCCGGTCTCAATGGGAAATTCGTTTACGATACTGATTACATCCGACTCTTTATACTGATTGTCTTTTATATAAGCAGTCAAGCCATTTTCATCGGGTGAAAAAGACTCATACCCAACATCGCAAAGGAATGCGGCGAGGAGATCGGTTACGGTTTCATTACATGGATTGGCATCAATCCTCAGTGCTATATAATCTTGCATAATATATTAGTGGAGGTTTCCAGAATTTATTATGCAAATTTAATAATTTGATTTTAGCGAAAGAAATATGTGGAGATAAAAATAAAATGTAGGATTCTTGTTTTTTTATTAATTTTGCAACATAAATGAATTCCGCAGTATTTAAAATAGAATTTGACCGTCTGTACTTGCCTCTGTGCATGTATTCCCTTCGTATCCTTAATATAAGAGAAGAGGCAGAGGATGTTGTGCAGCAATGTTTTACCGCTGTTTGGCAAATATTAAGGAATGGTGAGGAAATAAGCAATTTAAAGGGCTATCTATATCGTTCGGTGCGGAACCGAAGTTTAAAACGAAGTCAGGAATTGAATTCAGAATTAACGGAATGTATTGAAAATATATCAGAAAATGTCTCGGAAGAGGATATAGATACGTCTGAAAGGGATGCAAAATTATGGAATGCAATTGACCGTTTGCCGGAAAAATGCCGTGAAGTATTTCTTTTAAGTAAAAGAGACGGGCTTTCCCACAAGGAAATAGCTGAACGAATGGATATTTCTGTAAAGACAGTGGAAAATCAGATGACAAAAGCATTTTCCCGTTTAAGAGAGGCATTGGACAATAGTGCAGGAAAGGTGTTTTTCCTTCCGTTTTTATAATTTTTCAAAAAAATCGAAAATTATTATTCATGAGTAGGGGATTTCTCTTGTTTCCCGGTCATTATATAAAAACACTCTTTCTGCTATGAATATAAATGAGGATAAATTCCAAGAAAGTATAAAGTTTGTTACAGCTAATTACGAGGAGGGGGCATTTTCTTCGGAGAAAGCCTGGAGGAAATTGATGCACAGTAATACGTTTGATTGGAGACGAAAAATTGCTGCCGCAGCTATCGCGTGTGTCGTCTTGGCAGCATCAGCATTCTTATACACAACACTAAAACCCGCAGATAGCTTGCAAGATAAAGATATAAATGCCGGAGTTGAGATTATTACTCCGGAGCTTCCTTCATCATCTGTAGAGGCAAGACTTGAATTTACTGATGCCCCATTACAGGAAGTGGTGAACAGTATTGAAAAAACTTATGGGGTAAAGATATCCGGTCTACCAGAAAAGGAGATTAATCTCACATTGAGTTATGAAGGAACCGCAGACGATATTATAGAGACAATCAATGAAACTCTTCAAATAAATCTCGCGATAGAAAAAGAAGATACTAAACTGTCAACAGAAAAATAAACTTTTGTCTAATTCTGTATAATCGCTGTTGCTTAAAATTTTTTCAATACGGGACAAGTGCGGTCAACCATATGTTGGTCGCACTTGTTAACATTAATAATTCAACTTTCGCATGCGAAAGTTGAGGGTTATGAGGTTATAAGGTTAAAAGGTTAATCTACAATTTTGTGGATAGATTTCAGGTTTCTTTAAGGATCATGTGTAAATATAACCCTTTAACCCCTTAACCTTCAAACCTTAAGTGAGCTTGCGAAACTTAAATTAATAAAATATTCCACAAAAGATAAATTTCCAATCATGTCAAAACCGTTTACATTTGACCGCGTAATACGTATGCTGATCGCATTAGGAATCACAGCAGGAGCGATTTGGCTGACGGGAGTTTTGAAAAATGTGCTTCTTCCGTTCTGCTTGGCTTGTCTCCTGTCTTATATCATGGAACCTTTTGTTGAATTCAATCAACGTCTTCTTAGAAGTAAAGGAAGGGTCATACCGGTTTTTGTGACGATATTTGATGTGACAATAATTATAGCCTTGGTTTTTTATTTTATAACCCCTATAGTTACAGAAGAGGTCAACCAGATGACAGATATTGTGAAATTAAATCTCAGTAAAAACGTAACAATACCATTTTTACCTGAAAGTTTTAGTGAGGCTTTGGAACGTAAATACAATATTTCTGAATTAATTGGGCAATTTGAAAATGGGAAAAACTCTATTCTTCTTGACAAGGGAGAGACCGTTGTCTCTTATGTTGTGGAAATACTAATGCATTCCTTGGAATGGCTGTTGACATTTGTATACATCATATTCATACTTATAGATTACGATAAACTTGGCTCAGGATTTGAATTGCTGATTCCTGATAAATACAAACCAGTCGTGATGCAGATTGCGACAGACATAAAGGAAAGTATGAACAGATATTTCAGGAGCCAGCTCCTGATAGCGTCATGTGCCATGGTGTTCTATTGTATCGGATTTTCTATTGTCGGTTTGCCCATGGCAATTGTAATGGGTGTAATTGTTGGAATTTTGTATATGATACCATATTTTCAATATGTCACTCTCATTCCAGTAATATTTATATGTTTTGTCACGTCTCTTGACGGTTCGGTCGATTTCTGGACGATGTTGGGAAAATGTGGACTTGTGTATGTTATCAGCCAATGTATTTGTGATTATGTACTCACTCCCAAGATTATGGGAAAATCGATGGGGTTGAATCCGGCAATTATTCTCCTTTCACTTTCAGTATGGGGGACACTGCTTGGGATAATCGGTATGATTATAGCATTACCGCTCACCACTTTGCTACTTTCATACTACAAAAAGGTAATAATCGATCATAAGCCATTATCAGCCCCTACAGCATTGTAGATAAGCAAATTAATAGTGTGTTTGCTTTTGGCATAAGTTAAGAAAGAATTTTTGAGGCTGTTTTGAGAATGAGTTAAGGAATTATGTGGTTCCATAACGACTGAATTAAGGCTTAAAACAGACCAATAAGAATTCTAAAGGTTTCTTAATGTTAAAAGTAAACATACTCTAAAACAAACAATATTCTTAATAAATCTATGAAAGACAAAAGACTTACAGCAGAAAACGGCAGACCAATCGCTGACAATCAAAATGTACAGACTGCCGGAGTCAGAGGTCCTGTTTCATTACAGGATCCATGGTTTACAGAAAAACTTGCACACTTTGACAGAGAAGTGATTCCCGAAAGAAGAATGCACGCAAAAGGCTCGGGAGCGTTTGGAACATTCACAGTGACGCAAGATATAACAAAATATACGAGGGCATCAATATTCTCAGAAATAGGCAAACAAACTCCATGCCTTGTCAGATTCTCGACCGTGGCAGGAGAAAGAGGAGCCGCGGATGCTGAAAGAGATATCCGCGGATTTGCAATGAAGTTTTACACTGATGAAGGCAACTGGGATCTGGTGGGAAATAATACGCCGGTGTTTTTCCTTCGTGACCCATTAAAATTTCCGGATCTAAACCATGCAATCAAAAGAGATCCTCGCACAGGAATGCGAAACCCTACAAGCAACTGGGATTTCTGGACATTGCTCCCGGAAGCACTCCATCAGGTGACAATTACTATGTCTCCTCGTGGAATACCTGCTTCATTCCGGAATATGGATGGTTTTGGAAGTCATACCTATAGTTTTTTTGACAAGAATAATAAAAGGACATGGGTAAAATTCCATTTCAAGACTATGCAAGGAATTAAGAACCTCTCTGACCAAGAGGCTGAAGCCGTTATTGCCAAAGACAGAGAATCAAATCAGCGAGATCTATTTGAAGCCATTGAAAGGGGGGATTTCCCAAAATGGAAACTCTATGTGCAATTGATGTCTGAAGAGGAAGCAAACGAATACAAAATCAATCCTTTCGATCTTACAAAGGTGTGGTATCATGGCGATTTCCCGTTAATTGAGGTAGGAATATTGGAACTAAATAAAAATCCGGAAAACTTTTATGCCGAAATAGAGCAGGCTGCTTTCAATCCTATGAATTTTGTGGAAGGTATTGGGCTGTCGCCTGACAAAATGCTTCAAGGTAGATTGTTTTCGTACGGCGATGCACAACGATACCGTTTGGGCGTTAATCACAATCTTATCCCGGTAAATAAGCCTCGTTGTCCATTCCACTCATATCACAGAGACGGACAGATGCGCACTGACGATAACTACGGAGCCGCAATCCCATACGAGCCCAACAGTTTTGGAGAATGGAAAGATTCTCCTGAACTGAAAGAACCGCCATTGGAAACAAGGGGAGATGTATTCAACTATGATGAACGAGAGTATGATGACGATTACTATACTCAGCCCGGGAAATTATGGAGACTTCTTTCAGATGAGGATAAAACTTTGACTTGTGAGAACACGGCAAGAGCGATGGGAGATATTCCTTTGTTCATCAAGCAAAGGCATGCAAGAGCTTGCTATAATGCTGATCCTGAATACGGGAAGAGATTGTGTAAGGCTCTTGGAATAGATTTAAGTGAAGCTCTCGTTGCTGAAGATCCTGCTCACCCTTCTTGGGATAAAAGAAATCTAAAACAGAATAAATAAAAGAATGTAAAGATCGCCACTATTCGCTAAGACGAATAGTGGCGATCTGCTTTATTATAATGCGCTTAACAAAATTGACACAATCCATATTAGCATTCAGACATATCTTTGTATAAACAATACATCCCCAACATGTTTATTATATTTGTTTAAATCGCAACAATCTAATATTTAGACTTATATACTATTAACATGTCGTAAGTATGCCGATAGTATGAATTAAAAAAACGGGTTAAAATTCGCTCGAAAAATGGAAGTTGATCTTTGGGAAGTCATTGCGCGCCATCTGGAGCACGTAGTTTGAGTCAGCCAAAAACACGTCTCTGCCTTCTTTGTCGACAGCCATAAACTGGTGCTTGCGTTTCTTGAATGCTTCCAATGCTTCCTTGTCATCGCTTTCTATCCAGCAAGCCTTATAAAGACTTATGGGCTCCCAACGACACTGCGCACCATATTCATGAAGCAATCTATACTGTATCACTTCAAACTGCAACTGACCTACAGTGCCGATAATCTTTCTTCCATTAAAGTTGTTCGTAAACATCTGAGCCACGCCTTCATCCATTAATTGACGGATACCCTTGTCAAGTTGCTTCGCTTTCATCGGATCGGCATTCTCAATGTATTTAAACATCTCTGGAGAGAAAGAGGGGAGACCTTTGAAATGTAGCAATTCTCCGGAAGTCAGAGTATCACCTATTTTAAAGTTGCCGGTATCTGGAATACCGACAATATCACCCGGATAAGCCTCGTCAACCACACTCTTCTTCTGCGCCATGAAAGCAGTAGGGGCGGCAAACCTCATCATTTTGTCACTGCGTACATGACGATAGTTGACATTCCTTTCAAATTTGCCGGAACAGATTTTCACGAAAGCTATGCATGAGCGGTGGTTAGGGTCCATATTGGCATGAATCTTAAACACAAAACCTGAGAATGCCTCTTCCTGTGGATCTACACGACGTTCGATAGCTTCGATCGGTTGCGGGGCAGGTGCAATCTTTACAAAACAATCAAGAAGTTCTTTAACGCCAAATGTATTTAATGCCGAACCAAAAAATACCGGGGCGACCTTACCTGCAAGATAATCGTCTACATTAAATTCCGGATATACGCCATCAATCAGTTCAAGATCTTCCCTAAGTTTATTTGCGTCAGTTTCACCTACAAGTTCGTCTACGAGCGGAGAATTTACATCTTCAATCTCGACACGTTCGCTAATTGTCTGTTTGGATGGAGTGAAAAGGTCAAGACCCTGTTCATAAATATTGTAAACTCCTTTGAATTTAGCACCTATGTTGATAGGCCACGACAATGGTCTCACACCAATCTGCAGTTCCTGTTCCAGTTCGTCAAGGATATCGAAAGGATCGCGCCCTTCGCGGTCAAGTTTATTGACGAAAATGATGACAGGGGTATTACGCATTCTGCAGACTTCCATAAGACGGCGAGTCTGAGTTTCCACACCTTTTGCCACATCGACGACAATGATAACAGAGTCCACTGCTGTAAGCGTACGGAATGTATCTTCAGCAAAGTCCTGGTGACCCGGAGTATCGAGGATATTGATTTTATAGTCCCCATAGTTGAAGCCCATGACAGATGTAGCAACCGATATGCCGCGTTGCTTTTCTATCTCCATCCAGTCAGAAGTTGCAGTTTTCTTGATTTTGTTACTTTTTACGGCTCCAGCCACGTGTATTGCACCACCGAAAAGAAGCAATTTCTCAGTTAATGTTGTCTTTCCGGCATCTGGGTGTGAGATAATCGCAAATGTTCTTCTTTTAGATATCTCTTTATTTAGTTCTTCGCTCATTTTTGAGAGGTTAGTTCGAATTAATAATATGGAGGAGGGATATATTATTCGTTATCCTGGTTATCGTTGAAGAGTTCATTATTATAATCTTTTTTATAATAATGAGAAAGCAATGCAAGAAATTTAGAAACCTGTGCCGCAGCCTGCGCAGTTTCCTCAGAGATTTCTTTTCCTTGAAGTCGAAGCATCAGGATGCCGTAGAGTGCATTGAAACACGTTTCTATTTCTCCGGCTTTATTTTCACCCGCCTTTGCCCTTAACTCTACAATTATTGGCAGAGTGTGATAAAATTGGGCTGAATAGGCAGCAAACTTAGGATCTGCAAGCAATCGGCGATGAAGGTCATCCAATGCTATGATTACATTTTTATTGAGCTGCAGATGTCCTGATTCCACAACGCCTTCCATTCGCATCATGTCGATTAAGGACTCATACCAATCGCGCATCTCCTTTCTTTGCTCGGGAGATAGAGACTTATAGTTGTCAATTATTGAGGATTGGATTTTGTCAATATCAAGTTTGTTTGCCCGTATAAGATCTTCTATCTGCCACATATACAGCAGATATTCAGCAATATTTTCTCTTTTCTTAGCAGATGCAGTAATCATGATTTATCCAATAGCGTTGTTTAAGACTACAAAATTAATGATAATTAAAAGAGTGAGCAAATTATTTGGCTCTCCCATGGGATTTTTCGGCTTTATTCTTTTTGTTTATCGGATTTTCTAATGATTTATTCCTATGCATTGAATCTGGCTTAAGAACGGCCGGAGGGGCGATATCAACCACTGCGGGAGTGACCGGATTGCTTACAGGAGTTTTAATTATATTGTTAAATGACAGTTGGAAAAAACCGAGCACGATTGCTCCAAGTGCAAGTTCTGCAATCAATCCCCAACAGAATTTTGTGCAACTCTGTTTAAAGCCGAATACAAGCCTGATTACCGAAATGACGAGTATTATAAAGAATAAAATCCAGGAGACCCAGAATGAAAACAAATTACACCCCGTGCATATGTTGATTAACAATGGAACAGTCAGGATCCACGATATGGTGAATAAAGTATTACAATGTGGGAATTGCGGTTTCTTCATAATTATAATGTTTTAAATATAACATTTATAAATATTAACAAGTTGAAATCAAACAAAAAGTTTAAGAGCGCGCTCTAAACATAAGTATTTTCAAATGTTTTCGTTGTTATAATTAAGAATCATTCTTATAAAACACATGATTTAAATATGGACCTAAATATAGATAACAATTTAAAATATACCCCTGATAATATAACGCATCTCGAGCCGGATGAGATTTTTGTATTCGGTAGTAATCTTGAGGGTATTCATGCAGGAGGGGCAGCAAAAGTTGCACTTGAGAAATTTGGTGCTAAAATGGGACAAGGGGTAGGTATTCAGGGACAATCGTATGCAATCCCGACAATGCAAGGTGGAATAAAAACAATAAAACCATATGTTGACGATTTTATTGACCTTGCATACGAATGGGATCAAAATACGTTTTACGTTACACGGATAGGGTGTGGCATAGCCGGATTTACAGACGAAGAGATAGCTCCACTTTTCGACAAGGCGTATGACCTATATAATGTTAGGCTGCCCAAATCGTTTGCAGAGATTATAAGGAGGAATCGTAAGGCAAAAGGAAAATGAAAAAGCTTACCTATATATGGCATGACTGTTTTGTCTATGAGGATTCTAAGGTCATAATAATATTCGATTATTGGAAGGATCCCACATGTGAGCCGGGAGATCTTCCTGACTTCATCCGACATGCAGATAAATCAAAACCGGTATATGTTGTGGTGAGCCATCATCATAAAGATCATTACACAAAACTGATTTTTGAATGGAGCACTCTATTTGAAAATATAAAGTATATATTGAGTAAAGATGTTGCAAAATATGCACGGCATATTTTGCATCCTGATTCTATTTATAAAGGTATAAAACCTGCTCCGGAAAGTATTGTGGTTTTAACACCGGGACAGACTTATTCCGACTGCAATATTGCCGTCAAAGCATACGGATCAACAGATATCGGCAATTCATATTGCTTTACTATATCCGGGGAATCGATATTCCATGCAGGCGACTTGAACGCATGGATATGGAAAGATGAATCAACAGAAGAAGAGGTCAATAAGGCAATTAGTGATTTTGAAGACATATTAGATACGATTGCAATAGATCGTGAAATCATTGATATTGCAATGTTTCCTGTTGATTCGCGCATAGGTAGGGAATATTTTACAGGTGCCAAAATGTTTGTAAGAAAACTTCATGTGAAAAAATTCTTTCCAATGCATTTCGGATTAGGTGACACTACCGAGGAACAAGAAAACTATCAGATCGATGCTACCCTGATAGACCTATATGCTAATCCTGAAAGGGGGGAATATATTTGCCTCCAGTCACCTTATTCAGTATTTGCCACATCGTGAGCAAATGCTTTATGAGCATTTGTCGCAAAGACCCGAAATGACATAATTTGCATTGGCAGCAATAAAACCGTCAGGAAGTTTAACTTCGGGTATGGCAGTAGTGGGGAGACATACAGTCTTCCCACACTTTGTACATCTGAAATGCACATGCATGTCGTGAATGGAATGATCATGTTCTCCACGGCACACCTCATATTTCAACAGACCTGAACCATCATCTATTGAATGAATTATATCATTTTCAAGAAAAACAGACAAGGCTCTCGAAATAGTAGACCTGTCTACAGTTTCCAAAGCCGCTTCAATATCAAGCGAAGAAACAGGATTGGGGGAAGATTTCATAAATCGGTAGATCAATAATCTTACGGCTGTGGGCCTTACCCCGACGTTAGACATTCGCAAGACATCATTTTCGCTATTGAGATGTTGATCCCTATTATTCATGACATCATTATATTTATCTTTTATTACGCAGCAACCGTGCAAACAACAATGGCGTTGAATCTGCTGAATTTTGCAGCAAGAAACAGGATAAAGCGCCTTCCCCGCCTTCAGAATCAGAGCGTAACAATCTGGTCTCCATTCCATATTTTGCTTCGTGAAGAAAAGAAAGCTCAAGCCTTTTTACAAATGATGAATCGAATTCTTCAAGGCTAAAACGGTTTAGAAGCAACGTTACATATCTCACGGTATTTACGTGCCTATACGAATCAAGATCACAATATTTAAACCGATAATCGAAACCAGGTGAGGTTGCGACCAGTTTCCCCACACCATTGGATGGATCACAGGATTCTACAATTTGAGTATGCTTTGCCTGACGGGCAATAGGAGGTTTAAACCCGGATATCATGTTCTCAGGAAGTGTTAGGTGAGCCAGCCCGACATTTGTGTGGTCAATAGTATCCATAACCATCCACACGGATCTTGCATAGCCATAAATCTTGCCGTCGGGAGAAGAGATAGAGAATGCCCTTTCGGAAAAATGACGATTAAAACTTTCTATCCATGTGGCGATAATATAGTCATCATTCACCTTTGGATAAGAATCCATTTCCACTGTCAGACGTGATAGCACCCAGCCGGCATGCATGTCAAGCATTGAAGGATTGCCTATCCCAAGACTATTGGCGTGTGTGGTAGCAATGTCTATCAGTTTTGACACCAGGATCGGGAGAGACATCTCTTGCTCGGCATTAGCTTCGCCTGCAGAAAGGAATTGGGTTTCTTTATATATTGACTCCATAGATATTAAGTTGAAAGAAGGTCTGAATGGAGTATTCTCCATCATAGAATTTGGGCAAACGTCTGCAAATTTAGCAAAAAAATATTATCTTTGCAGTCGCTTCTACAAGAAAAGCAATTCTATTTTGAATATAAGAAGAAAAAAAATTCCTCTCCTAATGTTGCCGCTACTTCTGTTTTGGAGTTGCAGCAGCAGTAGACATGTGCCTGATGGAAGCTATCTGCTTGATAAGGTGTCTATCAATATTAATGATTCGACACACACATTCAATGAGCAGGAGATGAGCGCTTATCTTCGACAGACTCCCAACCACAAGATGTTGTGGAGTGTGAAATTCCGACTTGGTGTTTACAATTTGAGCGGTAATGATTCCACAAAATGGTGGAACCGCTGGGCTCGAAAACTTGGAGAGGCTCCTGTCATTTTTGATTCTACTTTGATGGATGCCGGAAGCGAGCAATTGAGGAAGGCTATGGTGAATCGGGGGTTTCTTGAAGCGATTGTGTCAACAGACACTGTAAGAGATGATCGTAAAAGGAAGATTCAGGTTAACTATACCTTAAATCCCGGCGAACCTCACATAATCAACTCAATTGATTATAATTTCCCGGATTCCCTATTCCGGGCATTAGTCATGAGCGACAGTGCATCATTCCCTATTAAAGCAGGAGAGCCTCTTGACAGAAATGCGCTCGACATGCAAAGAGAATTGATCACTATGTCGCTGCGCAACAAAGGATATTATAATTTTGCGAAAGAATTCATAACATTCAATGCCGACACCACGAAGGGGAGCAAACTGGTGGATCTTACGATGACTTTAAACCCACCTTACAAAAACGCGGCGGGGTCAACGGCTCTCCCTTCCCATGAGAAATATTTAATAAGGAATGTGAGATTTATCACAGACTATGATGCTGCAAAAGATGAATCCCTGCAAACTTATCAGGCATCAGATACGGTGGATTATAAGGGAATGACAATTTTATATGGGGAACAAAAATACTTGCGTCCTTCAGTTTTATATGAAAATTGCTTCATTCAGCCGGGTGAAGAATTCAGACAATCGGAAGTAGACCGTACTTATCAGGCATTTTCCCGTTTTGGAATTCTGAAATTCATCAATATCCGTTTCATTCCTCAAGGTACAGTCGATAATCTCGGATTGCTCGATGCATATGTCCTGCTAACACCAGGCAAGAGCCAAAGTGTGGAATTACAATTGGAAGGTACGAATTCTGAAGGAGACCTTGGAGTGGCTGCATCAGCCACTTATACACACCGTAACATTGCCAAAGGTTCTGAGACGCTGACTGCTAAAGTGAGAGGTGCTTACGAATCTTTGAGTGGAGATATAGATGGTCTGCTTCACAATCGATATATGGAATATTCCCTCGACCTTGGTCTGCATTTCCCAAAGTTTAAAGCACCATTTCTTTCAGATCGGTTCAAGAGAAGAATTAATGCGACATCAGAACTTAATGTTTCAATGTCTTATCAGGAACGTCCTGAATACACTCGCATCATATCTACTGCAGGCTGGTCATACAAGTGGGTCTATAACAAGAACAGAAACAGATACGTCCTTACTCCCATTGATATCAATTATGTATATCTTCCGGAAAGCACAAATAATTTTATTGATCAAATAGCACCGGATAATCCGCTTTTAAGGTATAGTTATGAAGACCATTTCATAATGAGAACCGGATTCACATTCTATCATTCCAACAAAAAAGCGGAATTACCATGGAATAAGTCACTTCAAAGGGACATATATACAGTCCGTGCTAATTTTGAATTTGCAGGCAATCTTTTGTTTGCCATCAGTAATATATTTGAACATCGCTCTAATTACCGGGAAGATCCATATAAAGTTTTCGGAATAAGATATTCGCAATATGTAAAATTAAACAGTGATTTCTCATTCCTTCGTATTTTAGATTATCGGAATTCCCTTGCGTTTCATGTTGGCTTCGGTATCGGATATCCATATGGCAATTCATATGTGCTGCCGTTTGAAAAACGTTTTTATGGAGGAGGTGCCAATGGGGTCAGAGGTTGGGACGTCAGGACTCTCGGACCGGGTTCTTATCCCGGAACAAATTCTGTAAGCGACTTCATAAATCAATGTGGAGATATCCGATTTGACATGAGCGTGGAATATCGGGCAAAATTGTTCTGGGTTCTTGAACTTGGCGCATTTATCGATGCCGGGAATATCTGGACAATCCATAATTATTCCAACCAACCGGGAGGATTATTCCGTTTTAATTCGTTTTATAAACAGTTGGCTGCAGCCTATGGGCTTGGATTGCGTTTTGATTTCACCTATTTCCTCCTTAGGTTTGATATGGGTATGAAGGCACACAATCCCGCCATGGGACAGGAACACTGGCCACTTATTCATCCGAGATGGGGTAGAGATTCCTCGTTTCACTTTTCAATCGGATATCCGTTCTAATCCTTTCTCTTTTTGCATTTAATTGTAAATTTATGAAAAATTTAGTAATTTTCGATCTTGACGGTACTCTCCTTAACACTATATATGATCTTGGAGGAGCATGCAATTATGCCCTGCGGAAAATGGGGTTTAATCAGCATCCTATCCCGGCATATAATTTTATGGTTGGTAACGGTGTCAGGAAACTTCTTGAAAGAGCACAGCCGGATGCTGATTCAAAAACGATAGATGAATTGCTGTCAATATTCAAGGAATATTATGACCAACATTGCATGGACGATACAAAGACCTATACCGGCATTCCGGAATTGCTTCGGGAGTTGACAGCTCGTGGAGTCTCAATCGCTGTTGCCTCCAATAAATATCAGTATGCTGCGGAAAGGATTGTTAAACATTATTTCCCCGACATCCCGTTTGTCTCAATACAAGGTCAGCAAGAAGGGCGGCCGGCAAAACCCGATCCATCGATAATATTTTCAGTCCTTGCAGACCATCCCACACCAAAATGCGAAGTCTTGTATATAGGTGATTCGGGCGTAGATATGGAGACCGCAAGGAGAGCATGTGTGGAATCAATTGGTGTAAGCTGGGGATTTCGTCCGGTGTCAGAACTACGTGATGCTCTTGCCGACAATATCGTCGGCTCTCCATCAGACATCCTAAAATTTCTATCCGATCCATTCTGAAATATAGATATAGCAAAGGGAGTTGGTTAACCAACTCCCTTTGCTATATCTATATTGTTTCTTTTCTAATGTCCTTTCTTACCAAAAGATGGATCGATATGAATTTTGGCGCACACCAATAAAGTGGCTGCACATGCAAGCATTACAACCCAGAAAAAGTTTACAAATCCCTGCGGACCTGCTGTCCCGAAAATATGATAGCGCTCAAGCACATCATGAACCCAACCGGCAAACATTCCGGGAATCATCATCCCTAAAGCCATAAAGGCAGTACAGAAAGCATAATGAGAAGTTTGGCTTTCTCCACGGCTAAAATATATAAGATAAAGCATGTATGCAGAAAAACCGAACCCATATCCAAACTGCTCGATAAAAACAGCTGTGGATATCCATAAAAAGTCGGTAGGCTGTGTCATGGCGAGAATGCAATAAAATCCGCAGGGAAGCGTCAGTGATAAGGCCATAGGCCATAGCCATTTTTTCAAACCTCCTCTTGAAATCGCTATTCCGCCTGCGATCCCTCCCAAAAGTAGAGCAACCACACCGACAGTGCCATTAATTATACCTACTTGTGCTGTTGTGAGTTCCAATCCTCCCATCTGTCTGGGCGACACCAGAAAAGGTTGAACAAGTTTAATACACAATGCTTCAGGCAACCTATATAAGAGCATAAACAACAACGCAGACAAAACATACTTTTTCTTAAAGAATGTCACAAAGGTCATGCAAAAGTCTTTGACTATGTTTTTTGCATTAACTCCGGGGATGGCTTTGTCTTTAATTGCCTTTGGCATGAATTTGCTATGATATATTGCCACACTCAGGAAGAATATCGACAATACTAAGAACACTGTTGACCATGCTGTCGGGATGCTGCCTGTCGATTCCTCGAGCTCCCCTGCAAGAATGACCAGACCGCCTTGTCCAAGTATACTTGCAATCCTATAAAACGTGGATCTCACGCCCACAAATGCCGCTTGCTCATGAGGAGAAAGCTCCAGCATATAATAACCGTCTGCCGCTATATCATGGGTTGCCGAGCAAAAAGCGATTAGCCAGAATGCGAATAGGGTAGTGGAAAAGAAATGGCTTGTAGGCAATAAGAATGCGACGGCTGCCATACAGATTCCTATCAGCAATTGCATTGAAATTGTCCACCATCTTTTCGTCTTCAAGAGATCTACAAAGGGACTCCAGAAAGGCTTAATTACCCATGGCAGATATAGCCATCCGGTATAAAAAGCCATCTCAGCCATGCCGATACCCATGTTGACATACATCAACACAGTGAGAGTGTTGACTGCAAAATATGGTAGACCTTCCGCCACATAAAGCGTGGGTATCCACCACCAGGGGGAATTTCGGCTGACTGCCCGAGTGAGGTTTAATGATTGTCCGTCCATTTCTTATATTCGTCCATTTCTTATATTAAAGAATCATGAGTTATCGCCACTTCAGAATATATGTGGCGGATCTCATCTGATGTCAATGATTCAAAATCTTTTTCTCGTGGAACTATAATGATTCCCCCCATATCGATGCTTCCAGGGCTGACCATCCTGTTTTTTTCGCCATCAAGATAATAACATGATGGTCTGTGAGCCTTTCTCGGGATAATAATGAATCGTAATAACCCTGAGTTGTCAATCCAAAAGAAAGTGTTTACTAATAGAGGATCGTTAAGTTCTCCGTTATTGGAAAGCCCCCCTGTATTCAATCCTGTGACCAACGTTTTCAACCCTGATTCATCCGGAGCCACCACTCCGGAAATAAAGAAGAATGGAAGTTTAAGACCGAATTGAGAAGAAAGTTTAATCCCGAAATCGGAATTTCCATGATGTCTTTCAGTTAAGGCGATCAATGGGATTTCTTCTTTTAAAACCGCTTGCATATGCATGTGGTCTGGAGCGGATGCGCCTGCATGCGCCCCATTAAAAAAAACAGCCATTCCGGGTAACTCGGTTGCAATGTTTACAATATCTTCAGGAACTGAAGACTGGGGGCGGTGTGTCTCCGAAACGATGGTCAAATGCACAGGGAAAACAGGGAAGGGGTTGACGAGCATTTCCCAACCCATTGCAATAGGAAAAATCAATTGTTCCTTGGGTCGGTTGTCTCTACATAAGAAGCAAAGCCTTTCTGATATGGACTTCACATCAATTTTAGCTCCGGTAGAACCGATTCTGCCCGGGTTCCATTGAATCCCCACCACAATGTCGTCAACCACGACATTCCTTCTCTTCACCTGGGCGAGAGCATCGTAATTTCTCTTTGCAAGATCCCATACAGCCAATTGACTTTCAATGAAATCTTTTATGTCGTCATGACTCAGCATAATTGTCGTTTTCTACATTGGATCGAATTCGTGCAATCAATTCAACAGACCGGATAAAATCCTTATATTCATTATGTGCATTCACTTTCTCGATAGAAAGATCTGCATCGCTGTTGCCATCCCACCTTCTGCAGCAATATATTGAGTCATAGATGCGTCCTATGGCATATTCTCTGCTTATGCGTAATGCCATTGCATAGTCTTCTCCATAGCTGACGTTGGGAAAAAGTATGTTTCTTACAATTGGAGTGAAGAATGCTCTCGGAGCCCCGAAACCATTAATACGCAATGCATTGTTTGCTCCGTTCATGGCTGTCCATTCCTTGTGGTCGATGACACCTGGAGGGATTGGATTGAGATTGAAATCGGTCATAGTATACGAGCCAACAACCATCGCACATCTTTCCTCTTGAAATTTATCTATTATTTTGGTCAGAACCTTGTCGTGAGGATACATGTCGTCTGAATCGAGTTGCACGGCAAATCTTCCGCAATATTGGGAAAGAATCGCTTTATTCCAACATCCGCCAATGCCAAGCATTTCTTCTTCTTCCGCTTTTATCAATACAAGTCTTGGATCAGTGAGGTTTTCAAGCAGCTCACGTGTACCGTCGTTGCTGGCATTGTCCACAACAATAACGTTAAAAGAGAAATCAGGTGTTTGGGACAATGCTGATTTTACGGCATCACCAATTGTAGATACCCTGTTTTTTACAGGTATGATTACGGACGCTGTTACAGGGAATATACCCTCAGACAAATCTGGATGTACTGGACGCATAGGCACCAGACCATCAATGTCATTAAGATAGTCTGTGAATACCCTTTCCATGTGAGCCTGATAGTAGCTATTTCGTGGATTCACGTAGTCATGTTGCTTTTCTCCGCTTTTCCTGAAGTCTACCTTTTCCACAGTATACAGATATTCAGGAAGAGCAGCAACGGTTTTTCCAATTGACATCCTGAGCCTTAAGGCGTACCATCCTCCATCTGGAGCCTCGCTTTCTTCAGGAGTGAAGTTTTCTGATGCGGCAAGCACGTCAGCTGCGTTAAGCAAAACCACACTTCCAAAATCAAAATCGTCTCTGACAGATCCGAATTGATAATCTATTACAGGATGGAGACTCACCTTGTCGCCATCCTTTTCCCTGAAGCAGCAATATGTGATGGAGGCATCGGAATCTGCCGATACTTCTTCCATTCTATGTAAGAAATTAGTGTCGAATGTTATTTTTTTATCGTCGAGCTGAACGAGGATAAATTGTTCAAGAGAATTCTTGAATATCTCATCTCTTAATGCATCGACGGTAGTAAACCTTATTAATTTCATCTATGTCAAATTTTCGTGCCTTATGTCTTTTATAGATTTATTTCTCCAGATAGTCAAGTATTTCTCTCATAAGACGATTTCTTGATGTCTGGTCCACAATAGATTCAAAAGGGATACTCATGACCGCGCCTCTGCTTTTCCCTCTTTTTGTGAATATGCCGGCGGCATTGCCTGTATCGGCGAAGGTCATGAAAATATCGGCGTCGATATCTCCGGAAGGAATTATCAGATCGGGATTCTCAACGATGTATTGCTTTTCGTTTAATGTATGACTGTATGAAAGTCCATAGCCTGATACTTTTGACCCCATAGTTCCCGAATTTGTAGAAAGCTTCCCTGAGTAGGATATTGGTCCTTCACCTCTGGTTATCCCTAATACTTTCCTCGCGAAATCACGACTCCCTTCTGCCGAGCGGGAATCATAAAGATCGCTCAGAATATATTGTCCAGAAACTAACAGGTCGCCACCATTGGAAGTGAATTTTGTCAATTCTGTCTGCAGAGTTTTTGGAAAAGCGAAAAATCTGAGTCCCGTATTCCCATTCCCGGTTATAGTAAGTTTTTGTTTTCCGAGAATCAGGTCAATAATTTTATAATTATCAAGTTTTACAATTCCTGTTTCTACTGAACCGACACTTGCGGATACAAAGCCCTTATTTGCTGCCGCAATTGCCTCACCATGTATATATGGGAAATCAAACGTGTTGCCTGCAACTACTTGAGCGGCATAATCACCTCCTGACCTGCCGAACGATTCTCCGGCATTTCTTCTGAACTCTGTCTGATAGCCCATAAAAGAAATATCGCGAATGTATGGCACCCCGAAATCCAAATCCGCCCTGAACCCAGCTTCCCCGTTCATGTTGTCATTAAAACGTTCCGGCCCGCTTAATCTGGTGAACCCATTGATAATCAAAATAGGTTCGCTGTTGTCTGCTCCCTCCCTTAATGCAAGTATCTCAGACGGGAAAGATAATCCTCCGTCGTTGGCGGCAACAACTTTGAACGAATGAATATCATAATCTTCAACAATAATGTCAAAATGGCTGGATTTGGTTTCTCCTAATTTATGGAACCCAAGTTCATCTGCAGTGCGTTCAAATATTATAAATTTTTCAGCGACAGCCGTAGGTTCGAGAGGATCGTTGGTTTTTTCCCAAATTAGCCGGTAATGATTTTTCTTAACTTTTTGGATTGCGAAATTTTTTACAGCCAGAGGTTGGACAATAAACTTACGGTCTTTCCTTTCGGCTACAAATCGTCCGATTGCCTTATATATCGAGCGGCTTACCGAAAAACGGAACAACGGATCAAGAGCATACCACATATCCGCAAAGTTCTGATGGCTCATGAATTCAATAAGAGACGTAGGGACTTCAGGAACTCTTGCTTCTACATATGATTTATCCCACATTGAGCGCCGCGTCCAGTCTGGTTCCCAAGTTTGACGTATGTCATTCACAATTTGACGCATAAGCATGTCGGTCAATGTTCGTGAATTAGATCGGGGAGTGCCGTCTACATAATAGTCTCCGCCATTGGTATAGAAGATCCCCAGTGTGCCTACAAATGAGTCATCTGCCCTTTTCCCTGCGTCTGAGTGCAGAGCCATGGCTACGTCTATCGGAATATTAAGTCCCGGATTGTTTGGCAACACGCGAGAGCCACCTGCAAGATAATTCACCCAATTGCCACGGGAAGTATAATCGTCTTTATAATCGTCAGTGCCGTGATAGGGGGAATAAACATCTTCAGGCATACCCGCCCATTGAAGCCAATAACGAGCTCCTTCTAAAAATCTTGGGAGTCCGGAAGTCTTAAAATCAATTTCCGTCCCGACCTCTTCTGAGATATATTCATCTGCCGCCTCTTCAGCAATGTCGTCAGTTTCCTCTATTTCTTCTTCATTCACTTCTTCATCTTCTTCCGTTTCTTCTTCAGACTCCTGAGAGGAGCTGACAGGAAGTAGTCTTTCCGGTGTCGAGGGATTTCTATAAACATCGGCACGGCGGTCGCTGCGAGCGATGTTTCCCATCCCTCCTCCAATTTTCACTGCATCGGCTGTAACAACTTTTCCGGCAGCCTTGTCCGATATATTAGTCAATGTGACTACTGGTTCAGTGTCGCTATAGCCTGCTTCAAGCGGGAATGTGCCAAGGTAGATCCAAGTGCCTCCGCCCATAGATTGATTGACGCGAAATTCACGTGTGCCTCCCGAGTAATTGACAGTGTAATGGGCATCCGTTGTCGAGTTCGGAACGGTCTTATAACTTACGTAGATTGCATATTCTCCATTCTCAGGTATGTCTGCATACCAGGCTGCCACAGATGGTGAACCTGTTGTTATGGTAGTGGTTTGTCGGTAAGTGCCATTTTCAAATGGGTTTTCAGTGTCTCTGAAATCAGGTAAGTCGTATATAAAACCTTCTCCGTCTCCAGTCACCCATTGTGTTTGTCCGGTCATTTCCTTATAATAGGGTTGTGAGAAAAGATACCCTTCGTCATTCGTGTCATTATCGACAATAACCTCATTGTTATTCAAGTCTCTTTCTCGTGGAAGCATGACATAGGCACCTGCGTTTTCTAGCATTGGCACTACGTATGGCAGAATATAGCTCATGGTGTGAGTGTCTTCTGTGATCTGGAATAATTGAGGGCGTTGCCAAAGCCAAGCGCCGGTTCCTGGTTTGTAATACCTGCCATGACTTGCCCATATGGCGACAATATCTCCATCCATCCCTTTTTTTGCCTTTACATACGGATCGGCAGCAGCTACAAATGGAATATTCGCACGATACTTTTCAGGCAATTTGTCGATTGTAGTAATATAATATGAATAGTTTTTGTCTCCGACATTAAGTGCAACATAATAATCGGATATAGAGTCCGGCAAAATTGACGAGATTTTGTTTCTCAACCCGGATACAAGATCGCTCGTGACAGGAAGATAGGTAAAGTTTTCATTAAGGCCGATTTTAGCGGTTTTTGATTTTCCGTCTGGCTTTACGCTGTTTACACGCAATCCTCCTGGATTGAGATTTTTCGGAATCCAGGCAAGTACCTCAGAATTGACAAATAGCGTCAATGAATCGTTAAGGGGAGTCTCCACAGGTGCAATGTATTGCTTATGGACTATAGCCTTCCTTTTCTTTCTTCTTTTTGAAGTTTTACGTTTTTTTGTAGATGTCTTTTTGGAGTAAGAATTCTTTGTCCTCGTTTTCTTTTTTGTGGTTGATTTCTTTTTAGCAGTCGTTTTTTTCTTAGCTGTGGCTGATGTCTTTGCTTTTGACGATTTAGATACAGCGTAAGATTCTGCAGCCCCGATACTTGCCAATGCAATTAAAAGGGCTGTTAAAACATTAAAAAAATTTTTTAATCTCATATCAGGAAAATATCTTCTTCCGTTGCCGGAACATTTCAAGTTAGGACTAATCAAAGAAAAATCAACGCACTGGGAAGCACGTTGACCCACAAAATTAGCCAAAAATCGCCACAATTAAAAATAAAAATTTGTTAAACCTAAATTATAAGCCAAAATAAATTTACCCGAAATTTTACATGTCGGAGATTTTCGTTATTTTTGCAAGACAATTCTCTCTGACTCTAATGACCCAAGATATCAATTCAAACTCAAACTAATAACTGAAATGGCAACTAAACCTTTTCACTATCAGGATCCATTCCCTTTGGGACCTGACACAACCGAATACCAGCTTATCACAAAAGATTATGTGAAAGTTGAGAACTGGAATGGTCACGAAATGCTTGTCGTTGACCCTGAAGCTCTTACCATCATTGCAAATGTAGCAAGTCACAATTGCTCATTTATGCTTCGCCGTGAGCATAATGAGATGGTTGCCAAGATTCTTCATGATCCGGAAGCTTCAGAAAATGATAAATTCGTTGCTTTAACAATGCTTCGCAACGCTGAAGTTGCCTCTAAAGGCGTTCTCCCGTTCTGCCAGGACACAGGCACATCAATTTGTGCTGCATACAAAGGTCAGCATGTATGGACCGGCTGTAATGATGAGGAGAAAATTTCACTTGGTGTCTATAAGACCTACACAGAAAATAACCTTCGTTATTCTCAAAATGCACCTCTCACAATGTATGATGAGGTAAACACAGGCTGCAATCTTCCGGCTCAGATTGAAATACATGCCACTGAAGGGAATGAATATGAATTCCTGTTTGTTGCAAAAGGTGGTGGATCGGCAAACAAGACATATCTTTATCAGGAGACAAAGGCTATTCTGAATAAGAAAACTCTCGTACCCTTCCTCATAGAGAAAATGAAGACTCTCGGCACGGCAGCTTGTCCTCCTTATCATATTGCATTCGTTATCGGTGGTACTTCTGCTGAAATGAATCTTGCAACTGTAAAGAAGGCTTCCGTAAAATATTATGATAATCTGCCTACGAAGGGTAACGAGTATGGTCAGGCATTTCGTGATGTGGAACTTGAAAAAGAACTTCTTGAGGCGGCTCATTGCCTTGGCCTTGGCGCTCAATTCGGAGGAAAATACTTCGCTCATGACATCCGCGTGATACGTCTTCCCCGTCATGGCGCTTCTTGCCCTGTTGGTATGGGAGTCAGCTGTTCCGCAGACCGAAACGTCAAAGCCAAGATAAACAAGGATGGTCTTTGGATTGAAAAGCTCGATGAGTTCCCAGGAGAACTTATTCCTGAAGAGATGCGCAACGCCGGAGAGGGAGAGGTTATAAAGATTGATCTTGACCGTCCGATGGCTGAAGTGCTCGCTGATCTTGACAAGTATCCTGTCTCTACCCGTCTGTCTCTTAAGGGCACTATCATAGTGGGAAGAGATATTGCCCACGCTAAAATCAAAGAACGTCTTGATGCCGGTGAGCCCATGCCTCAATATCTCAAGGATCATCCTATTTATTATGCGGGACCGGCTAAAAAGCCGGAAGGCATGCCTTCCGGTTCGTTCGGACCTACAACTGCTGGACGTATGGACTCTTATGTAGACCAGTTCCAGGCAGCGGGTGGATCCATGATTATGATTGCAAAAGGAAATCGTAGCCAACAGGTTACCGATGCCTGCAAGAAACACGGAGGTTTCTATCTTGGGTCTATCGGCGGTCCGGCGGCAATTCTTGCACAGAACTCCATCAAGAATGTAGAACTCCTTGAATATCCTGAACTCGGAATGGAGGCTATCTGGAAAATTGAAGTTGAAGACTTCCCTGCGTTCATTCTTGTGGACAACAAAGGCAATGATTTCTTCAAGCAGATCAAGCCGCGTTGTCCGCTCGACAACTGCAAATAATTCGACTTTTAATAATTAGACATTATCATTAGTCGTTTCACAAAAATGAAGGATAAATGCATCAAGCATTTATCCTTCATTTTTATTGTGATTATATTGTAAAAATATATGCAGATTTATGTTATGGAGGATTTGTTCCCTTTTTTGAATGATTTTTACGTATGTTCTCCAATTATTATTCTTAACTTCGCATCAGATATAAAACTCGAACTAAATGAAACACAAATCTACAATCGCTCTGATATCCGCTTCCATACTGGCATCATCGGCTTTCGCCACTACTTATTCTTTGCCAATGGCTATGGTTGCAGCAGAGCAGGCTGTCAATGCCGGAAAATTTGAAGCAGGCAATAGCACATTCCTTCTTAATGGGGAGCCATTCGTGGTTAAAGCAGCCGAACTTCACTATCCCCGAATTCCAAAACCATACTGGGATCAGCGTATAAAATTATGTAAGGCACTTGGTATGAATACCATTTGTCTTTACACATTCTGGAATTCCCATGAGCCTGTAGAAGATCAGTTTGATTTCTCCGGTCAGAATGATCTGCGAGAATTTATCAAACTATGTAAGGAAAACGATATGAAAGTTATTCTTCGTCCCGGTCCTTATGTTTGTGCTGAATGGGAGATGGGAGGACTTCCATGGTGGCTGCTTAAGAAAAAGGATATAAAACTTCGTGAGAATGACTCATATTTCCTCGAAAGAGTCGATAAATTCCAAAAAGCGGTCGCTGACCAGGTAGGGGATCTCACTATTGCAAATGGCGGACCTATAATCATGGTGCAGGTTGAAAATGAATACGGCTCATATGGTCAGGACAAGGAATATGTCGGAAATATCCGCGATATGCTCCGTAAGAATTTTGGTGACGAGGTGACGCTGTTCCAATGTGACTGGTCATCAAATTTCCAACTCAACGGACTTGACGATCTCATCTGGACAATGAACTTCGGTACCGGCGCGAATATCGACCAGCAATTTGCAAAGCTTAAAGAGCTGCGACCGGAAAGTCCGTTGATGTGTTCAGAATTTTGGAGCGGCTGGTTCGACAAATGGGGAGCAAATCATGAGACACGTCCGGCTGCCGACATGATTGAAGGCATCGATGAAATGTTGTCAAAGGGCATATCATTCTCTCTATACATGACTCATGGTGGTACAAACTGGGGGCACTGGGCAGGCGCGAATTCACCCGGATATGCGCCAGATGTCACTTCTTACGATTATGACGCCCCCATCAGCGAAAGCGGTCAGACCACTCCTAAATATTGGGATCTGCGTAAAACGCTTGCGAAGTATTATGAGGGCAAGAAACTTCCGGCTGTTCCAAAAACCATCAAGCCTATTGCCGTCAATAAATTCAAATTTACTGAAGTGGCTCCATTATTCACCAATCTTCCGGTGTCAAAAAAAGATGAGAATATCAAGACAATGGAGGAGTACAATCAGGGATTTGGAAGTATTCTTTACCGCACGTCTCTTCCTGAACTTAAAAATGGTGGAGTCCTCTCTGTTAACGACGCACATGACTTTGCTCAGGTATTTGTTGACGGTAAATATATCGGTAAGCTGGATCGTCGCAATGGCGAGAAGGAAATTACTCTTCCTTCATGTAAGAAGGGTAGTCAGCTTGATATTCTTGTAGAAGCGATGGGGCGAATAAATTTTGGGCGCGCTATCAAAGACTTTAAAGGCATCACCAATAATGTGACTGTGCAGGAAGACCGGGACGGACACAAGTTTGTGTGTGATCTAAAGAATTGGGAAGTGTTTAATCTTGAAGATACGCCTGAATTTTATGATTCGATGGAATTTTTCCCGATTGAGAAATTTACAGCAAGCGAAAACGGAAGATTACCGATAGGCGTATACAAGGGAACTTTCAATGTTGGCAAACCGTCTGACACATTCTTGAGTTTTGAATCATGGGGCAAAGGTCTTGTGTATGTCAATGGTCATGGAATCGGCAGAATCTGGGAAATCGGTCCTCAACAGACTCTCTACATGCCCGGATGTTGGCTGAAGAAAGGTGAAAATGAGATTATGGTATTTGACATCGTTGGTCCTCGTGAGGCTGTGTCGGAAGGTCTTAAGACTCCTCTTCTTGATAATCTACAGGTGCAGAAACCTCTTACACATCGTCTTGAAGGAGAAACTCTTGACCTGTCAGGTTTGAAACCTGTTCTTACAGGCGAATTTACATCCGGCAACGGTTGGCAAGAAAAGAAATTGGATATGCCCGCAAGCGGTCGTTACCTCTGCTTTGAAGCCGTTGACGCTATCGATGGCAAAGACAACGCGGCAATTGCTGAGTTCTATGTTCTTGACGAGAACGGCGAGAGACTTTCTCGTGAGCCTTGGATTGTGGATTATGCAGACAGTGAAGATGTCAAAAGTGGCAACCGTTCGGCAGACAAACTCTTCGATCTTCAGGAATCAACATATTGGAGTACAATTCCGGGAGATGCATTCCCTCATTCTTTTGTGATCGACCTTGGTGGAAACAAAAAGATATCGGCAATACAATATCTACCGAGAATGGAGAGCGATGTCCCTGGAGCGATTAAAAACTTCCGTGTTTTCGTTAGTCCCACACCGTTTAAGAAATAATCATAACAGGGAAATTATCAATCGAGTAGGAGGTAAACACTAATCATAGAGTGTTTATCTCCTACTTTCGTGTTTACCGACCTCTCACACCACCGT
>CAMTMX010000044.1 GCA_947073495.1 uncultured Porphyromonadaceae bacterium | reverse complement strand
TGTTGCCTTGGAAAGACTCGAACTCTCACAAACGGAACCAGAATCCGGTGTGCTACCATTACACCACAAGGCAATTTGAATTGAATTGATTGTTGCCTTGGAAAGACTCGAACTCTCACAAACGGAACCAGAATCCGGTGTGCTACCATTACACCACAAGGCAATCTATCCTCCCCCGATGGAATCTCTTTCCCATTTTAAGTAGGGGATTGTCGTTTTTGACGTTGCAAAATTACATCTTTCTTTTGAAACTACAAAATATTTTTATCCTTTTTTATTAATTTAAGTTATAAATTTCACCTTAATACTTGAGGATAAAAGAATTACAAATTATTTAATTAGAACTATTATTTTGAAAGATCGAATAAATATTGCGGATCAATGTCATCTCTGTTATCATACTCTAACCATACAATCCTTACTCTTCACAAAAGAATGTGTAAGATTAGTCAAGTTCAAGAAGTGGTCGCAATAATTCCCTAATTCTCTCTTCATGGGTGAGTGTGCCACCCACATTCGGTACAGGAACTCCATAAAACCGTCTGTCTCTTCCGATAGCATCTGACTCAAAAAGAGTAAGTTTATCTTTAGAGAATATTTCTTGTGCTAAAACCTGATGACCGTTATCACACAAAGTCTCTCCGGAATCGCTCAACTCCGACGCCAATTGTAAAGAAGACAAACTCTCAATACGATAAAAAATCTCGCCATAATCAGCACGGACAACGGTTAACAGATAATCGTCTTCCTTACCGATAGCCATATTTTTTATCGATACGCCTTTCCTAAAACAACTATCCTCCCTGGGAGAAATATTCAACAATGACTGCATGGGAAACTTTACAACTCTTGCATCATCATATGTAACCACAAAAATACCATCATTTTCCTCTTCCTTTACTGAAATAGCCGCTGCACAGGATGAATCGGAATCATAGTAGATGTCTTCTTCCGATCTGAAAAAAGAATTATCATCCCTCACGTATAGATAATAACTTGGTGCAACATAATTGGGCTCATAATAATGAAGCACATTCTTCCTTTTCTTGCCAATACGAATGGAGAAACTTCCCGAATGATTTTCATCTTCATCTACTTTTTCTATCTTTACTTTAGGACTCACAGCAATCCTAATTTTGGCACTATCACACACCTGGACTTCAGATGCTGCTTCTTCGTTTTCACTTTCCGCCACTTCTTGGTCAATCCCCCATAGTTTAATCAAAAGATGATAGTTATGACTCCTGGTTCTTATAAACTCTTCTCGTTCCTCGTCAAGCCGTGGCTTTGTAGTAGAACTTGAACGCACATAGATTATACCGTCAAGTTCAACGGGAAGCTCTACCGGCAATACTTTCACAACAATGACGCCTTTCCGAGATTCCGGATCTATTGATATCTCACAATGATCTTTAGCATGAACAGGCAGTTTCCTGTCAATATTATTCTGAAGATCCACAACCATTCCATCGAGAGTTGCCTTAAGCCCGCTCGCCCTTCTATAAGCAAGGTCATCTGCAAGACCATTTTCATATCCGGCATCATTTACACCGATATATAGCGTGCCTCCACGCGCATTCATAAACCCGCATATAATATGTAAGATCTCATGAATCTGAGATTTGAAATCCGGACGGGATCCTCCTCTCGAGGAGTATATCATGCTACTTTTGAATTCCACCGTCTGTGATTCATCTCCATAATATTTGACAGAAGAGGCAGCATTGTTCACGTTTAGGAGAGTTGATATCTCCTTCATTATATCCTTCCTTGGTTTTTCAAGCTCCAGAGGGAGCATATTGTAAGAAAGTACCAAAGAAGCAAGCTTTCCCTCTGTCTCATTACGAGGATTCTTGGAAATCCGCCATAGGTCGTCAGAATTGGCATTAATCTCGATATCCGCAACTATCTTAAGACGTGCGTGAAGTCGTTCAAGTATCGGGATACGGCTGACATGATCTTCACACTTCTCAAGGTCCGCCATATCAATCTTTTGATTTTTACCAAAATCATAAAGAAGCTTCAATAAATGCATATGGAGAGTCAACTCGTTCAACAATGTATCGTCTTCTGCCAATCTACACAATATTGTGGCAATCCCAAGATAATTGAAAGCCTTTAGATATTCAGTCTCGGTATATGCCCTGCGCTGATACATATATATCAGTTCGAACAATTCCTCTTTCTTCATAACCTCCTCGGTCTCCCTTACTTCAAAGGATTCATCCGAAAACTCTTCGTCTTCTTCTCCCAAAGATTGCATAAGATTGAAAAGGCATAGCGACTTCTTGATCACCAGCGGAATGTTATCTTGATTTTCAGAGAGTTCTCCGACAAAGAACTGAGTCACGGAATTTGACCGTTCCGGCTCAACATACCGAACTCTCACAAGTTTGCCTTCATTAAGATGACGAGTCGATTCATCGCAATAAATCTTAAAAGTAGAACCCATTTCTGTCAAACATAACCATGCATTGTTGACCCTATCGAAATATGTAACTATACCTATCAATTCTTTATCTGATGATGAATTTTCAAGCAAATAGTCTTCAATTTGAGATTTCATGCTAAACTCAAGACCATAATATTTTCTGGTAACGGTGGCAGAAAAAATCAATGGTTGCCCATCACGATTGAATGCAAAATTCAATGATCCGTCATAGTTCCCCGGTATATCCTTATATGACAGCCAACCGAGCATATGATAGGCATCACATGGCATCCATCCATCCCCTTTATACATCTCGTCGCATATCGTGCAGTGGAACTGCAACCGCTGTTTTTCCGATCCATATTTCAATATTCTCAAATCATCTATAACAATTTTTACTTCTTCACCATCATATGGTTCCTTTTTTTCAATTATTTTATCTTCTTTATACTCCGTATTCCCGAAAATCGACCACGATATGTCTTTCCACATCTGATCAAACACCTTTAAGTCTTTAGATTTTCTGATATTCTTCGTCTGAATAGGTTCAGACAAAGCTATTGAAGTTACAGGCCAATCAAATAGTGAATTCGGAATTGAAGTGGAATCCTCATCCGCATTTCTCGCTATGATCCGAATACTATCTGCCGTCAACCTGACGTCTGCCTTAGACGTGGAATAAATTTTTGTTACAATACTTCTATCTTCCAGATTATGACCGGGATGAGACGATTTAACGAGGAGTAGGGTGGGTTGATCTGTATCTTGCCAACTGAATTCATTTGGGAAATCAATACCAAGCAAAGAATCAATACCCTTGCTGAGAAGTGCATTAACACTGCTTGGCACGAGATAAGATATGTATCTATACAACATAGCCCTGTTTAAATTGAGGTCTATATTATCAGCATCAGTTGCAAGCAATCTTTGAATAGCTATCGCCAATATAAGGCGTATAAGCGTCTTGTTTTCATCGCTTGAATCATTAGCTGGCAACTGGTTGGCCTTGGCTGCGTTTTCTTCAATAAATATCTGCAGTTGTTCTACGAGTGCAGGGCGAAACGGATCCGTACGCCAATTTGAAATATCCCAATTATGTAAAGCTTCAAAAAGCTCTCCCATTCGTGAATTAATCAATTCAGGACATAATTTCAAAATAGTCATCATAATTCTGAATTGTTTGGAGGGATGATAAAGATATCCGGCTTCTTTCAGCCTTAAAAACATTCTATCAATAAATTCCTCATGAGTGCCTTCGAGTATTCTTTCTGCAGCTTGCCCATACTGATTAAATAATTCCACATAATGAGATAATCGGGATTGTAAAAGTTCTCGCTGCTCATAATTACACATCCTAAGATAATCGGATCCTTCCAGTATATAGAGCGCAATATGTTTGGCAAGATATAACCTTCTTACCACTCTTGCAAGGTTTCTTAAATCGTCCTTACATTCAATCAGCCATTTTGTGATATGTGAAGAAGTGATACGAAGTAACTCAAATATCCAGCTCGGATCTTGGTCGTCATATAGATCTAATGCCGGTTCAAATTCAGGAATATCTTCAATCATTCTCAGATAATACTCATGCAATGCCGATTTCCCCAATTTTTCAAGCCATTGTTTCAAACTATAGAAATCTAACGGTAGTCTGACAGCCAATTTGCCTACATATTTCAATTCTACATTTACCCCTGATATCCTGACAACCCGGCATCTGACACTATTTCCTTTAGTTAAAGACATTGGAGCCTTAAGTAACTTAAAACACAAACCATTTTCATCTTGTAATTCATAAAAAGAGTCAGAGTCTTTTTTATCAGATTTGACAATAAATTCGTATTCTTGTCCCTCTGTATAAAATGTATTCACTATATGGTTAAGATCCTGTCCTAAGGTAATTGGATACATTGATTTCACATAGCATTTTAAAGAATCGGGTAGGGGTTGATTTAACTGAAACTTAAACTTCATTAATGAAAACTGTTTTCCATCTGATGTCTTCACCGTAAAATATTTTCTTGCGGATAATTCTTTGACCACATCTAAATAATATGCATGTCCTTGTATAAAATCTGCTGAGTTCATGATTATATTAGTTAAATAATAAAGTAACACACAAATATACATAAATTAGTTGAAAATCATATGAATCGACATGAAAGTTTTTTCAATATGAACCCAAGAAAATAAGAAATCACTCTTTTTGACATTCTCTATTTAACATAATATTGATTATGAATATTTTTTAGTCATACTTTTTATATCTCCCTCCAATTCCGTTTATATCCATTTTTTTCCTCTCGAGAATACAAAAATAACACTGTCGGACCATCCGACAGTGTTATTCTGAAATTTAGAGAGTGTTTGGATGACTCTAAAGATTTCAAGTTAAATTCAAACATTCTCTTAGAAACGGTTTAAATTTATTTGTCGAAGGAATTGAGAGGATTTGTCGAGCAGATTTTTGATATTTATGATGGAGTTATGGGGTTCTTATAATGACTGAATAAATATCATAAAGATGCCGACAAAGACCTCAATAACAAGACAAAATAAATTCAAACCGTTTCTTAATATTACTTTTAAATTCTATACCACAAACATAAATCATTTATTATTTACCTCAAGTTCTTTCTTTAGGAAACCTGCCGTAAATGTCCCTGTGTTTGAAACTTCTTCAGGAGTCCCTTCTGCAATTATCGTTCCTCCGCCCCTGCCGCCTTCCGGACCAAGGTCTATAACATAGTCTGCACTCTTGATTATATCAAGATTATGTTCTATAACTACAATTGTATTACCTTTATCCGCAAGACGATTTATTACTTTCAACAATACCCTAATATCCTCAAAATGAAGACCTGTAGTAGGTTCATCAAGTATAAACAATGTTCTACCTGTGTCTTTCTTTGCGAGCTCTGTCGCCAATTTAACTCTTTGATTTTCGCCTCCACTAAGAGTACTTGACGGCTGACCTAACTTAATATAGCCCAGCCCTATATCTTGCAATACTTTTAATTTCTTTAAAATATTGGGGACATTTTCAAAGAAATCTACCGCTTGATTAACAGTCATCTCCAACACATCCGAGATGGACTTTCCTTTAAATCTCACCTCAAGAGTCTCTCTGTTATATCTCTTTCCATGACAGGTCTCACAAGGAACGAGAACGTCAGGTAAAAAATTCATTTCTATTGTTCTATAGCCATTCCCTTTGCATGTTTCACATCTTCCACCTGAAACATTAAAGGAAAACCTTCCAGGCTTATAGCCTCTTAATTTGGAATCAGGCAATTCTACAAACAGTTTGCGGATATCTGAAAAAACACCGGTGTAAGTGGCAGGATTTGAGCGTGGAGATCTCCCCAAAGGTGTTTGATCTACAGTTACTACCTTATCTATGTTTTCTATACCGCTTACTTTTTTATAGGGTAACGGGGCTTGTATGGATCGATAAAACTTCTGACTGAGCAATGGATGAAGAGTGCCGTTGATCAAAGAAGATTTCCCACTTCCGCTAACTCCAGTAACACATACAAACTTACCTAAAGGAAGTTTTAGGTCTACATTTTTCAAGTTATGCCCGGTTGCACCAATTATCTCGAGATATTTTCCATTCCCCTTTCGTCTTGATTCAGGAATCTGAATGTTCTTACTCCCATTCAAATATCCAGCTGTCAATGTATTGGTCTTCTTAAGGTCTTTAACTTTACCTTGAAACATTACCTCTCCCCCATGTCTGCCTGCACCTGGGCCTATGTCTACAATATAATCTGCTTCTTCCATAATATCTTTGTCATGTTCTACGACAATTATGGAATTTCCAGTATCACGAAGCTGTTTAAGACTGTTTATGAGCCTTACATTGTCCCGTTGATGTAATCCTATAGAAGGTTCATCGAGAATATATAGAACATTTACCAATTGCGAGCCTATTTGCGTCGCAAGCCTTATTCTTTGGCTTTCGCCACCACTCAATGATGCGCTGCTGCGGTTCAAAGACAGATAATCCAATCCAACATCAAGCAGGAATTTCAGCCTACTATTGATTTCCTTCAGAATTTCAGCTGCCACTTTTCTTCTCGACGGTTCTATTTTTTCTTCTAACGTTATAGACCATTCATAGAGATCGGAGATATCCATTTGGGCAACATCGGCTATGCTCTTGTTGTCTATAAAATAATTAAGGGCTATTTTATTGAGTCGTCTGCCTCCACATTCCGGACAAATCGCTTTAGAGAAATATTGATTTTCGAATTTATTTGTGGAGCCGGAACCATCGTCTTCTACCTGCATTTCTATATACTTTACAAGTCCTTCATAACTTCCGGCATAATGGGATGTAGACAACGTTGCATTTTGAATGTCTAATTTCTGATCTGTGCCATTCAAAATATCGTCAATAGCGTCTTGTGGAAGATCTTTCCATGGCGTCTTTAATGAAAATCCATATAACTTGCATATAGCCTCTATCTGCCAAAATATTAATGAATTTTTATATTTGCCTAATGGCGCGATCGCACCATCATGAATTGTAAGATTTTTGTCAGGGACAATCTTATCTTCATCTACAATGTTTACTATACCAAGTCCTCTGCATTTTGGACAATAACCCTGAGGAGAATTGAATGAAAAATTATGTGGCGCAGCTTCCGGATATGACAATCCATTCTCTGAATCCATCAACAGCTGACTGTAGTGTCTTACAAGATTGGATTCCATATCGAGAACCATCATTTGTTTGCCCCCTTGTTTCAATGCATCATCTACTGTTGAACGAAGACGTTGAATATCGTTTTCTTTTACTCTCAGTCTGTCTACAACCAGTTCCACAGAGTGGTTCTTATAACGATCGAGTTTCATCCCGTAAACGAGCTCTTTCACTTCGCCATCTACCCTTACATTAAGATACCCCTTCTTCCTGAGAGTCTCAAAAAGATCCTTATAATGGCCTTTGCGATTCTTTACAAGAGGGGCAAGAATCTGAATCTTTCTGTCATTATATTTTTCCAATAGCAATGTGATGATTTTATCTTTGGAATACTTCACCATTGGCTTCCCGGAAATATAGCTTCGAGCCTCTCCCAATCGTGCATATAATAATCTGAAAAAATCATACACTTCGGTAGTTGTACCTATCGTGCTTCTTGGATTTTTATTTATTGTCTTCTGCTCGATACTGATAACAGGATTTAGACCTGTAATTTTATCCACATCCGGACGTTCCAGAGATCCAAGCATATTTCTGGCATATGAAGAAAATGTCTCTATATACCTTCTTTGCCCTTCTGCAAAAATGGTATCAAATGCAAGCGACGATTTTCCACATCCGCTTAAACCTGTAATAACACACAAAGAATCATGTGGAATAGTTACGTCTATATTTTTAAGATTATGCACTCTTGCTCCATAAACTTCAACAGAAGCGTGCATCTTATTACTATTATCCATATATTATAAGCTTAATCAATACCTACCAAACATAACGTGAATTTATCTACCTGGATCCTTAGCAAACACTATATTTATATCCCCCCTTTTTTTGTAGTGTTTACCATCAGACCCTACAGCATTAATAACATAATAATATACTCCCGGTTTAACAAGTTTATTTTTATATCTCCCATTCCAACCTATCGCGGGATTATCGCAATAGAACAACTCGTGACCATGTCTGTCGAATATTCTGCATTGATAACTGAGAATTGAACGATACGCTACCTTCCATTCATCATTGATTCCATCCCCGTCAGGAGAAAATATATTCGGGATTTTCAATTCTGACGTTCCTATATTTACAGTATACGTTTTTCCATATACAACGCAATTACCGTCCACATTACTCCCGACACATCTGACATATTTTATACCACCTTCTGTGAATGTGTATTCAAAGTCACGTTCCATCACACGATATAATATATTTTTAAAATCAATATCATCCGACATCTGCCATTCTATATGATCAACACCATCCGTTACATAAGAAGAGAATAGCAATGTGCACGGTGCTGATCCACCAAGAAAATCAACATTATCTTTGATTTCGTTGTCTACAACATTATCTACATCCAAAGAAGTGACATTTGTTTCTACAGAAACAGAGTATAGATTAGAGTTTCTGCTTACATAGCTTTTTCCTGTATTCCAAAATTCCAAGAAACGGTCTCCAATGATATGGACATTAGAAATACAATATAATGGTGGAATAATAATTAATCGATCTGATATACTCGATAAATTTTTAACTAAAGACTGCTGTTCAAATCGTTTATAATCTTCATTCCATACGAGATTATTATATAACAATTTGATATCCCTTGACAAGACTTCTTGCCTACCATTAATGGTATAATAATAGATAGGAGATGCTGATCCATCAAAATCTATAACTGTAGATTCACAATCTTGAATATCATCAAAATCTATTTTATTAATACCGAATTGATTTGTACTATAATCTACAATCCAAAATGTATATTTTTTATCACTTGATTCTATAATATATCCTTTGTTGCCCGACACGGTTGACAATGTAGATTTTTTACCTTCATAAAGTATATTATTTAAGGGCATTGAATAAGCTGCTCCCATATTCCCGAATATACTCCATTTTGCATTATAATATTCTTCATCATCGATATATACAGACACACCTTTGAGATCCTTTAATACGAAAATCTTATTCAATCCTGTAGATTTCTCAGGAATTATCTCAATAACCGGATCATGATTTCCAACAAAAGACAATTTTTCAGCGGATGTATTTAATGCAATGATCATGCATCCACAGACCAAGCCAAAAGATATTCTTTTTATGACCATATATTTTTTGTGAGATTCCAGAAGGATGGTTAATCTAAGAGTACTTCGTTTTTGACTTAAGTTGAGATTTAGAGAAGCTTTTCGAGTCAATTTTAAGATTGAGTAAAGGGAGTAAAGGGTTTCATAATGACTGAACGAAAGCTTAAAATTGATCGGAAAGGGTTTAAAGATTTCATTAAGTTAAGAAAACATACTCTAAGAACACACTTCTTCTACATAAACGTCTACACAAAATAAAATATTGCAATTAATGCTCAAGAGAAAAGATGTCACTTCCCTGGATAGAACGTTTCAAAGGTAGAATCATCATAATATATGGTTATTTGTACCACTTTTTTAGATTTTTCTTTAAATTTCGCTAAATCACTCAAGATTTCAGGATTTTTTAAAATCGAGTCAACACCGCTATTTATCAGTTTTTTAGCTTGCAAATCGTCAGAATTAAGTGCCTTTTCCTTGGAATATTCCGAACCTTCCTTACGGACAATCGGATTTTCTAAAAAATTAGAAGCATTTTTTGACTCCGATGCACCGCAATTAATATCAATACTTCTTATTGAGTCATCATATTTGCCTTCAGAGTCGTCCGCAGAGAAGTTTCCATCATCATTACTACATTCAACCTTGTTTTCTACAGAAGGTTTTGTATTCCAAATATCTCCTTCTCCGAATAGTAGCCATAAAATTGATAAATCAGGATAGGCTTTGTGTATTTGGCTTATAAGAACATCACTTACCTTTTTATTTCTACCGGTAACGAGCTGAGATAGCGTAGGACGCGATATATTGCACTCGTCAGCAAACTGAGAGTTCGAAATTCCTAATTCGTCAATGAGGAATTTTAGACGAATTGCAATATTTTGGTCGGACATTGTAATTAATATTTTTAAATTATATAATTGCAAATTTACCTATAATTTTTTAGATTTGCAAATTTACAATTAACCTTTTTATTATTAACAAATCTGAATTTTACAGATTTACAATCTTGAAGAGAATCATTATTTACATGTTATTTATTAAAGTATTAATTAATAATATTCCATTCTTTTATATCATTAATAAACAAGTAAATCTAAAAAAAATAACCAATAATACAAAAATATAATCTTATTCCATAGTTTTTATAACCACAACATTATTCTTACTACTTATCTTATTGATTATGTGTCGTCTAAAAATTATGCAAATGAATGTTAAAGACATATTTTTACATTTGAACACAGTTTATATTCCAATAGTTTACATAATATAATTATATACACATGTTATTTGCTACATTAACAAATCGCCTATTTGTTTACAATTCAATCATTATTTATAGGTTTTACATTTGCAAAATATACAATCGCATCAATACATTTGTAAATTCTTAAACCCCTCTCCTACCCTCTTTATTTTAAGGTTACAATTTGGACAATTTACATATTTGAATCTCTAGCTATTTCTCACATCTAAATCTGTTATTAAAATTATCAATAATATTTTCAATCAGGATTGTTAATTATTGACCATTTACCCAATAAATTTCATCAATTTCATTCTCACCCCCCTTAATCTAACAAAACTGCATTCAAAACTATTGATACACATCAAATTGAACGATTAATAAAAAACTCTATTGATTTAACTCAATAATCAGACTGCTGATAACAAAAGCAGCGCAAGCATATTATTCAAATATACTTGCGCTTCTATATGCGTAAATTCCCACAATTAGGCGATTATCTTGCCTCAAATAACCATGGAGCTATCTCTTAACTCATCTAATCAAGCAAAAGAGCCATATTAATAGGAAGTCTTGGAATTCCAAATGCCTCCTGTATCATATTGGAACTACCCTTCTTTCTGAAAATTATTTCTAAGACCTCTCTTTCTTTTAAGATCATTAAATTCGTATTTTTCAATTGCACTCTAATTTTTGCATAATCTATAATGTCAAAGGTTGCCTTTCCATCAACAATGTCACATTTTAGCACCCTATCATCGTCTGAATCTTGTTTCACGAGAATTGAAAATTTTGAATCGCTCCTGTCATTGGCAATAAATTTTAAAATCTCGCAAAGATTCAAAATTCGGACCATTCCATATGGCTTTGCATGATCGCCTACATTATAAATTCTCTCCGAAACACCATATGCACCTCCCAACATAGCTCCATCAGGATTAGATGCTCCATACACCTTATCCCATAATGCCTTCCGGTCACATTCCTCCGGGTAACAATAGAGACTTAGCGGAGATTCTGAATATTTCCGTTTTATTGCATCAAGCAGCTTGTATAATGATCCTTGATTTTCATAATACACCTTTGGGATATGCACTCTCTTCTTATCATCCAAATAAATAAATGCCACCCCGCATAATGAGTTCTCTTTATTATATGCAATAAATATTTTTCCTTTAGAAATATCATTTTCTCTTACCACCAACTCTATATCTTTTAGTGAATGTATCAGAGAGGTATATGTAGATATATTATTCTCAAAATTGTAGATTGATTGAATTAAATCGCGTAGATTTTTCTCATCATTAATATCAAATATTTTGACTTTGATCGAGTCAAATTGTCTACTCTTTAAAGCGCCTATTCTCGAATCTTCATATTGAAGATTCGAACGATAATCTTTATCAAAATTATGCAATTCAGTATAACGGTCTTCAACGCGATAAATCGCAGTTTCATATTTCCTTACAGAATAGTAATTGATCAAACTATCATTGGCGGGTATTAAGAATGTAAATACATAATCATTATCCTTCGCTTTTTTGTTGATTTTTTCCAATAGATCATTCATTATCCCTCGATGCCTATATTCGGTCGCAGTGGCAAGACCGCATAGATAAAGTGCTTTCATTTTTGATTTCCCGTTACTAAATTCATAGGGAATACCTAATAATGCCGACACCAATTGATTTCCCTCTTCATGATATTCGACAAGATCCGGATTGAAATAGTTGTCAAAAATGAGAGACACATATGCATCCGAATCATGAAATGTAGTTTTCCATAACTTCATCATTTTATCTTTCAATTCTTCTGCTGTCATAAAAAGGGCTGATTAAATTACACAAATCATATAAATTTTATGTTGAATTGTTAAACAATTCTCCAACAAAGATAATGATTTTAAACATTGAATGCAATTAACCGGTTCAAAAAATAACACATCATTCAGTATTTAATCAAATTAGACAAACGATATATTATTGTCAAATTGGTTTTTTTTCGTTAATTTTGTAGTGTGGTCTAATTATTATGGGTACCACATCTAAATTTTCAACTCAACAACAATTAAACAAAACCCTTATGCTAAACAAAAATATTCTTGCTTCAGGATTATTGATTCTATCTGCTTCATCAGCTTTTGGATGGGGACAAAAGGGCCATGACACAACTGCATTCATAGCAGAAAATCATCTCACTCCAGCCACAAAAGAGAAAGTAGAAGAACTTCTTGACGGCAAATCTCCTGTATACTATGCCAATTGGCTTGACAATGCCTCTCATACTCCGGAATATGCTTATTCAAAAACATGGCATTATAAAAATATAGATGCGGATCAAAAATTCGAAAGTGCCCCCCTTCTTGAATCAGGAGACATTGTAAGAGCCATCTATTCTCAAGTTGCAGTGCTACAGGATCCGAATGCCACTCGTGATCAAAAGCAGCTCGCACTTAAAATGATTATACATTTTCTCGGAGACATACACCAGCCTATGCATCTTGGACACGCATCAGATTTAGGCGGCAATAGATGCATAGTTAAATATTTCGGGAAAGATACAAACCTACATTCTGTATGGGATAGTTCTTTGCCTGAATCAGCCCACAAATGGAGTTATACAGAATGGCAGCAACAAATCGACAGAACTACCCCGGAACAAAGAGTAGAAATACTTTCTGTCAACACACCGGAAGGATGGGCAAAAGAAACGTATGAAATCTGTAAAGATGTGTATGCAAATACTCCTGATGGAACAAAAATAAGCTATGATTATATAGCTGAATGGACACCTGTAATTGAACAACAATTCCTAAAAGGTGGACTACGCCTTGCTGATCTTCTCAATTCTATTTTTGATGTAGAATATCAAGGTAGAAACGCAATTGTTAACAAGTAATCAAAACGATATTTCATTGAACAAATCCAACTCTTCAAACGGACAATTTCCTAAACTAAATCTACCCCCGGCTGAACTTCGTCTCAGTCGGGGTGATAATGTTATAAAGGTATTTGATCCTTTAAGGAAAAAATATGTTGTTCTTACACCTGAGGAATATGTCAGGCAGCATTTCGTGTCTTGGCTGACAAGACATTTAAACTATCCGCCGTCGCTAATTTCAAACGAGATAGGAATATCTCTTAATGGCACAAGAAAAAGATGTGACACTGTAGTTTTTAATGCTGATGGCACCCCATTAATGATCGTTGAATATAAAGCTCCAGATATTGTAATCACTCAAAATGTATTCGACCAAATTGTGAGATACAATATGACCCTACAGGCAAAGTATCTTGTTGTCTCCAACGGCATGTCGCATTATTGCTGTGTGATAGACTACAAGTCAAACACATACAATTTCATACCATCTATCCCGGAATATAACGATCTGAAAAACATCTTCAGCAATAATTAATTCGGCTTTCACAAATGAAATCCGAATTATTAATATTTCAAATTAGCAAAGAAACAATATGCAGCAAGCTCCTGATTATAATTATCTTGATCTTCTCAATCCTCAACAACGTGAAGCCGTGACCTATAAAGATGGACCTGCCCTTGTGATTGCAGGTGCAGGTTCAGGGAAAACACGTGTCCTTACCTACAAGATTGTCGATCTGTTGCGAAATGGATTTGAACCTTATAGGATACTTGCACTTACTTTCACTAATAAAGCCGCACGCGAAATGAAAGAGCGTATAACCGACATTGTAGGAGACAAAGTAGCGGCAAAGCTTTGGATGGGCACTTTCCATTCAATCTTTCTTAGAATACTTCGGAGACATGCCGAGGAACTCGGTTTTCGGTCCGGGTTTACAATATACGATACAACGGATTCCCGTTCGTTGATCAAGATGATTGTAAAAGATCTTGCTCTCGACGAAAAAATCTACAAACCGACGGCTCTTGCTTCAGCCATTTCAAACGCTAAAAATGCAATGATAAATCCCGAACAGTACCTTCTTGACAGGGATAATTTTGATGCTGACAAACGGGCAAAACGTCCGCTAACAGGTCAAATCTACAAAATGTATTGTGATAGATGCAAATTGGCGAATGCTATGGATTTTGATGATATTCTCGTCTACATGAATCTCCTTATGAGAGATTTTCCCGACATTTCGAGACACTATCAAGAATTTTTCAAATATATTCTTGTAGACGAATATCAAGACACAAACTTTGCTCAACATCTCATAATCTCTCAACTTTCAGGCAAGAATAATAAGCTGTGCGTAGTGGGAGACGACGCTCAAAGTATCTACTCATTCCGGGGAGCGGATATCAACAATATTTTGCACCTTGAACGACGGTATCCCGGACTTAAAATATTCAAGCTTGAACGTAACTATCGTTCCACACAGAATATCATTGACGCTGCCGGAAGTCTTATCGCTAAAAACACCAGGCAAATGAAAAAGAATGTGTACAGCGAAAACGACAAAGGCGAGCCTATTTCTGTTGTAAAAACTTACAGTGATATGGAAGAGGCATTCATGGTGGCAAATATGATAAGCCAATCCAAACTGACAAATCATGATGCATACGACGAATACGCGATTTTATATCGTACCAACGCACAGTCTCGAGTTCTTGAAGAATCTCTGAGAAAACGCAACATCCCATATCGTATCTATGGCGGATTGTCCTTCTATCAACGTAAAGAAGTGAAGGATATGATTGCTTATTTCCGACTAAGTATTAATCCAAATGACGACGAGGCTTTACGCCGAATAATCAATTATCCTGCACGCGGCATTGGAGAAACGACTCTTAAAAAACTACATTCTCTTGCTACCGCTGAGAATAAAAGTATTTGGGAAACAATCAATACTTGCGATCTAAAAAGTGCTGGCCTGAATTCCGGAACAATCTCAAAACTGAATGCATTCCGTGAATTGATACGAACGTTTATTGATGACAATACAGCAGGTTCAGATGCTTATGAACTTGGACAATTAATCTACAACCGCACAGGTATATTAACCTTGCTCGCTCACGATTCCACACCTGAGAGCATAAGCCGGCAAGAAAACCTGCAGGAAATACTCTCCGGACTTAAAGATTTTGTTGATATTCGGGAACAGACGGGTGAAGGAGAAGCAGACATGCGCGCATTTCTATCTGAAGTTATGCTCGCAACTGACCAGGACGAAAAAGATACAGATGATCAACCAAAAGTGACTCTAATGACTGTGCACGCCGCAAAGGGGCTTGAATTTAAACATGTCTATGTTGTAGGTGTAGAAGAAGATCTCTTCCCATCTTCCATGAGCCAGGATTCTCTTGCACAGATTGAAGAAGAAAGAAGACTTCTTTATGTTGCCATCACACGCGCTAAAAACACATGTACATTGACATATGCCGGGAGCAGATTCCGCAACGGACAGACAGTCATGACAAGTCCTTCCCGCTTCTTAAGCGATATCGACACACGATATCTCCATCTTCAATTGTCGAGCAATATGGCTGACAACTCCGTCTCATTTGTAAATCCCCTACAAAATTATAAAAAATCAGGATATATTTCTTCTTCTACTAAGGCTCCGTCTTTTACCCAACGACCTCCGACAGACCTCAAAAAAATCCGAAACGGGATATCTACCCCTTCAGGATTTACTCCTCAACATTCCGCAGAAGAACTCTCGATCGGGACACGAATCCGACATGAGAGATTTGGAGAAGGATCTATTATCAAAATAGACTCTTTATCGGGAGAAGACATGATAACGGTTGATTTCGGAGTTGTAGGTGTGAAGAAACTCCTACTTAAATTTGCGAAATTCACAATTTTATAATTCAACTTTCGGTTGAAGAAATAACCTTCAATCTTTCTTTATCTTCAAACATTGTATTTAATTAATAATTATGATTCAGACTCCATATTATATTGTTTATGAAGACAGGCTTCGTAAAAACCTTTCACTCATTAAGCATGTGAGCGAAGAGGCAGACGTAAAAATAATCATGGCATTCAAGGCAAATGCTCTCTGGAAAACATTCCCGATTATTGCGGAATATGTCGATTCATCAACCGCCAGTTCTCTCAACGAAATGCAGCTTTCTCTTGACTGCCTTGGTAAAGATGTGCATGCTTATTGTCCGGTTTACACGGAATCAAGTTTTCCGGAATTTCTAAAAGGGAGCTCCCATATCACATTCAATTCCCTGAATCAGTTTAACCGGTTCTATCCTCAGGTGAAAGAATTTAATGGGAAACATCCTGACAATAGAGTATCTTGCGGACTACGCGTTAATCCACATTGCAGCGTGATTGAGACTGACATCTACAATCCTTGTGTCCCGGGCAGCCGATTTGGCGTGAACGCCAAAAATCTTCCTGAAAAGCTCCCGGAAGGACTTGACGGGTTCCATTTTCATGCCTTGTGCGAATCTTCAAGCTACGACCTTGAAAAGGTGCTCGATGCCCTCAAAGCGGAATTTGGATACTGGTTGCCTCAATTAAAATGGCTAAATATGGGGGGCGGACATCTGATGACCCGTAAAGATTACGATGTTGACCACCTGATATCTCTACTGAAGAATCTGCATAAGGAATACCCCAACTTAAAATTAATAATGGAACCGGGGAGTGCCTTTACGTGGCAGACCGGAGATTTAGTCACAGAGGTGCTTGATATTGTAGAAGACGCAGGAATTAAAACGGCTATTATTGATGCTTCATTCGCTTGCCACATGCCGGATTGTCTGGAGATGCCCTACAAGCCTGCTATAGCCGAGTCTGCTGACGAAAATGATCCTGATGCACTCTCCTATCGTCTTGGTGGCAATTCCTGTCTCAGCGGAGATTTTGTCGGCGACTGGAAATTTAAGTCTCCTCTTAAACCCGGTGACCGTCTCACCCTGCTTGACATGAACCATTACACAACCGTTAAAACCAATATGTTTAACGGGATACAACATCCTTCCATCTGGTTCCAACCGATAGAGGGAGATCCGATACTTCTGCGGAAATACACCTACGAAGACTACAAATCCAGAATGGATTAATCATTCATCACTCCACATCCTTCCTACACAATTCCAGAGCCACTCAATAGATACACTACAATACGAATATCTCCGAAGTGGCAAAGCCATGATTCGACAAAATCCCCGTGCGATTTCTCACATGGGGATTTCTCTGTTTATGCTCATAAGAATAACTCCGGTTCACGACGCCTGGAGTTTTGAGCGCAGAAAACTTTTCCCACTGTTGCATACATTAGACCCTTGAACCTACGGGCATTAGTACTGCAGACAGCGATGCAGCGGCAACACGTGATGCACTTGTCGTTGTCTGTCGTCAGGGTCACCGGATCGATAGCACCTGTCGGACACTCTCGGACACAGAGACCACATGAACGACACTCCTTTTCATCTGTCTGAGGACGTAGCGGGACAGCACCCGGTTTCTTGTAAGGACGGTTCCCTTTTACTGTATCGATATCCAATTTACCGGATTGTTTGGCTCTCTTGATAAAATCAACCGCTTTTGCTATATCAGAACTGTCGGGCCTTCCGTTCGCTACTTTGGGGAATATGCAATGTTGCGCAATAAATGCTCCTGCACCGATGACCTCAAACCCGTCCGCTATGGCAATGTCTGCCAGTTCCAACAATGCGTCATCATAGTCGCGATTACCATAAACTACGCCGACGATAGCCTTCATACCGTGACCATCAATCTGACTAAATAGTTTAGCAGCCATCTCAGGAATACGTCCTGCATAGACCGGGACAATCAACAGAACAGTATCTCCATCAACAAGATCGCATTCAACTTCACATGCCCCATGCGTAAGGTCTATCAGCTGGAAATCTTCACAAAATGCCTCTGCCATAACCGTTGCGTATTTGCGGGTTGTACCGGATGGGCTGAAAAAGAATGTGTGCAACATATTTCTTGATTATTTATTTTTTGATTAGGTTTATAAATGCCAATGTAAAATGAGCAAATATGCCGTATATAAGTGTTGCCAATAGTGCCAAACCCTCGTTGATGAGAATTAGGTCTGACAATGGCATCGGGTATTCTAATCGGGCCTGATTAAAAGCCGCGACCATAGCACATACCGACAGAATGATAAAAACAACAATCATCGACAGCGGTGCAAAGCCAAGTTTATATCTTCCTATCTCTATCATAGTTGCAATTTATATGATTTGTAATTCAACGTATGCTGTATCACTTTTATTAGTTTGCCTCGGCAAGATACCAGCCATCAACCAGATGCTTAGTGGAACATGCAAAAAACAAAGCACAGGGTGATTGACGGCAGTATCGTATTTATTCTGCCAACCTGAAGCCAATATATGGACATTTGAAATTAGGGTTGCTTACAAAACGATACCCCGGCTTATTATATTCCGGCAGATTACTGAAACACCCTCCACGGATAATCTTTCCTATGTCAGACTTCTTTGCCCCTTTAGGATTCTTCTGTGCTTTTTCTGAGTAATGACCATACCAGTCATTCACCCATTCCTGAACATTACCTCCCATATCATATATACCGAGTTCGTTTGGTATCAATATTCCGACTTTATGAGATTTACTTTCAGAATTATTGAAATTCCAAGTCTCACTGTCCGGATTATTACCTCCGATATAGATATATCCTGCGGATTTGTTACCTCCCTTTGCGGCATATTCCCATTCAGCCTCAGTTGGCAAACGGTACTTTCTACCTGTCATCTTGTTCAGCTTTTCTATGAATAGCTGTACGTCGTTCCAAGAAACAGATTCAACGGGGAGGTCATCACCTTTGACAGAACTGGGATTATCACCCATCACAGCCACCCACAGTTTTTGTGTAACCTCAAATTTGCCAATACGGAAATCAGATAATGTTACCTGATGTTCAGGTGTTTCATATGAATGCTCAGCCACACTTTCATCAAGTCCCATGACGAAAGTACCACCGGAAACATCAACCATTTCTATTTCGGGAATGGCAGTCAGTTCTTTTGCAGTTAGATCGGTTGAACCGACTGCTGTCAGGAATAGAGCCGATATGAGGGTTGCTGTTCTCATTGTCAATTATCTGTAATCCGTTTCAATAAAATCGCCAGTACCGGAAGATTTGGATAGATTTTCCGGAGAAATCTCCACATCAATACCCTTTGCCTTCAAATGCCCCATGGGATTGTCACGCATGGCTCTCTTTGCCCTGAGGATTGCCTTTCGGTCGCGTTTTTCATACAGTTCAGCACCATATACGCCATTTATCACCTTTTCGGATTTCTCTATTCCGTCGGCGACATAACCATATTTGCCTCCTTCACCTCTGACTTCGAGAATCAATCCGGGAAGTCCATGGAATTTCCACGGACCATCCTGTATCGGGATTTCAGGAGTGAACCATGCGGTCCAATGCCGTCCGTGGTAATCTGTGTCTGCCTGGATACATTCATAACCAAGAATTGTCCTTGAGCTGTCGCCGATCTCCCATGTCATTTCAGAATAAGGCTCTGTATAATACACAGGTTCATCCGTACCTAAAAGGTCATAGACTGTCATAAATGGAGTCAGCGGAAGATTTTAGCACATAGACAGGCTCAACCTTGCGCGGAAGTTTTGTAACATTGATTGAACCTTGAGCTATCATGGATTGCAAAGCCGCCTCCTGTGTCTTTTTGAAATTGGCAAGACCCTCGGGAGTAGATGAAATTGAGTCGATCTCTTCAGAACGAGGGTTGAAGAACTTTGACTGTCCGGAGTTTGCGAGAAGATGGTACTTGTGGTTTCTTTCCTTGCCGTTTTCATAAAAAGATATTTCGGAATAGCTGACCTCGATGTCAGCTTTCTTTTGCGCAACGACATTAATCGCTGCGAGGAAAAGGAATAGAAATGTGATTGTCTGTTTCATATTGATTATTTTTTAAGAGTTATAGGAAAAATAAGCTGACGATCACTATGCTATCTTGTTCGGTAGGAAGTTTTTCAGATTTTCTATTGCCGGATAAGCATACGCTTCTTTATTTTTCCAAATGTCGTTGCAAGGCTTTGGGTCGCAACGACAAAGTTAGATAAAAATCGCGAGATTTCTACACCGGCAAAATAACAAAATGGTTTTTAGAGGAAAGTTACTCATATTTTTTTATATAGTGGCATCTGCACCCACAAATCTTAACTTCAATTACAATCGATTCCTTTCTAAAAATCCGGCAGATTTACCTTTATACTTATTCATGGTTGCGTTGAAAGAATAGCGACCAATCAGTCTGATTGCCTGCGTATCACTATAATTCCATTTGTTTAGTGTCATCTGTTCACCGTATGTTATCATAGAGTTCCTTGCTGTCTTAAACACATCCGTGGCTTGAAGTTGGAAAACCAATTATTCACATTTTTGGTCATGCCTATATTTAATTGCCATGAAGGTTTAAGGGTGACAACATCCATATCTCCTTGAGGGCGCCCCTTCAGATCGGCAGTAAGATTATAACCTTTTCCCAGATTTATGGTATTGTAAAAATTCCAAAACATAATCGGGGTATTCATATTTCTAATCCCATTAATTGTCGGTATGTCAAAGTATTGTCCAAGCAGATTCAGCCTTTTTCATAATCTGTGATTATCCTTGTTATTTTTGCGTTGAGTCAAGAGTCCCAATGCTTATAATACAAACTGCGTGAATATGCGTTACATGAAGTGCTTTACAATATAATTGAGCAAACGCCAGCGTTTCGTTACTATACACAGCTTACGTTTTTTCTCAATGCCTCGAATAATCTGTCTTGTGACTGTTTCAACCGGCATGACCCAAAATAGTCCTTCGCCTTTAGCCATCCTGGTATTTACCAACCCCGGTCTGATTTCCGTGATGCATAGGTGAGATTTCTTTGCTTTTGATTGCAAAGACTTTGTATAGTTGATTTGATATGCCTTACTTGCGCTGTATGAAGGTGCAACGGGTGTCGGTTGCAGTCCTCCTATGGAGGTAATAGATACAATATGACCGTGTCCCTGTGCTTCAAAGTAATGGTATAAAGTATCAATTACATTCGTCCATCCTACGACATTGGTTGCGAGAGTGTCAAGTTCTTGTGATATTTCTAATGTCGGATTTAGATCGCCGATACTTGCACAAATAATGGCAAGGTCAATTTGATTAAACTGTTTTGCAACTTCTCTGAAAGAGATTTCAAAAGCCGTGCAATCCGATATATCAACAGAAAGAGGCAATGTCGCAGATGCATTGCCGGAAGTTAATTCTTCGAGCAATTCTTTTCTCCTCCCCATGATTGCGACTTTACAACCACTTGCAATATAATGGCTGTATAGGGATTTACCTATGCCGGACGTGGCACCTATTATTAAGATATTCATAACACAAAATTAGATAATATCATCTGATATCGATGTGACAAATGTCCCATTATGTTATGAAAATCAGCTCAGAACAGAGATTCCCTTAAATATCCACCATCTTGGAGGTGACGGAACTTTCGGTCTCTCGGATGCGGTGCAACTGGCGGCGGGATATGCCTAAATATGAAGCAATTTCCTGAATAGAAAGATTTTTTATCACGCCAGGATAGCGCGTTGAAAGTTCTTGGAACCGTTCAGTCGGTGTTTTTACGAGCATATCCAAATATCGACGATAAGCTTCCTGCAACAGATTGGAAGAAGCATCGGCAAAAAAGCCGGGATGCCTCTCCATGAGAAATCGGCGCACTTCTTCGACCGACACCTGCAGAATCTCGGCATTGCATCCCGCGACAATAGAGGTGAGGGATGTCTGGTTGAACAGAAATCCCCGCACATAGTCGGTAACGACATCGTCCCCGAAAGAGAACCCTGTTACGACTTCATCCCCCTTTGAATTGAGAGCCACATATTTGAAATATCCGGTCTTTACGATACCCACGTAACGGCATAAGCAACCCTGTTGAACAACACTTTCGCCCTTGGCATAGACAACGTTCTTGCCATTATCTGCAATATAATCATTCAGCACCGACAAGTCAATCCTCGTCATAAAGTCGTTAAGCCGTGTCATATCTCTGCGTGTTACAAATTTTTATGAACTGTGTTTCCCTTTACAAAGGGAATACATTTCAAACCTCTCGAATTCGAGGGGTTTGAAACCGTGATTATACAAACTCTTCCAAATGCCAAGAAACTCGATATAATTACAATTCCCGATAACGGCAGTTGGATCATCGCTCTTGTGGCGAGCAAGATCTGTGATAGACACATAGCCCTCTCCATCCATATTTATGATGGTAATATTTGTGTATTGAACCGTAATTTTTGCCATTAAAGATATCAAGTTGGTCTATAATACAAAATTAGCGATTTTATTTTATATTTTGGATTTTGACATATCATAATCGTATCGTAATAGGTGATTCCGTGTGTGCATCATTCCTTCGATGAACAAATAGAATATGTCCTTGAAACAATAGTATCACTAATAAAATAGAAAGCCATTCCCAATAGTGAAGCAAGCCCCAATATGACATACCCCAAACGCCGGCGCAACTGAACTTCACTCATCACTATACAGGTAAATAAAGCTGGCACTATTGCATGACAAACTTTAAGCAATATCTAAAAGCTTTTATCGGTCAGTTTTATTGTGTTCACAATTGACCGTAAATAATACACGTGTAACTATTTAATTAACACATCCTTTTTATTTTGAAGGATAATTGAAGCTGTCATATATATCAACTCCAAACAGACCATGCCGATATGTTATTATAACTTCGCTTTGGGGCGGGACCTTATATAATTCGACATCATCAACTTTCATCACCCTGTTTTCTGAAGATATCTCCACCACGGTTATAAATTTACTGAAATCCCCTCTGCCTCTGCCTATATGGAAGAACTTTCTATGTGTAACCGTGGCTGATACTTCAATGGGTTCAGAGGCAAACAGTCTGTTTATCCCCTCGAACAATCCGACACAAACCCGAACCGCCATTATCCCGAATACAACTCCAAAAGTAATAGACATAAGTAAGCCGACAAGTAATCCTTTACACCTGAGATTGTTTTTCAGTGTTCCTATCAAGAAGCATATAGCAAACGACAAGGTTCCCGCAAACCATATCCACCTGGGAACATCGCAGAGCGTACGTTTGTGTAAATCAAATAAATAAAATAATACGGGTATATATACTGGAGCCAGTATAAGCCAATACACCCATTCGGGGAACAGTCTATACCATGGCTTGCGTTTGCACTTTTCAGATTCGCACACTGCAGAAAGGCGGCGGGAATTTTCCGAAACATCCGAGCAATTAAAATGCTTAAAAACCCACTTGGAAAACAGTCTGAATAAGGATTTTTGATTGCACCAACGGCAGATATAAGTGTAACTGTCGCTGAACATTCCGCTTTGAAACATACAGCGGTGATTATTCTTGCGCGCTTCTTTGATTATCGCCAGAGCATCATCTTTTTTATCATTATGGATGAGAGCCATAAGATAAAGAAGCCGGTCGGGGTCATGATCCATCTTTGATTCGTCAGGATAAAAGAAATCGGCATCAGGATTCTCGGTCAGAAATCCTGTTACTTCCGAGTTGGCACCCTTAAATATGTCATCAAATGCATTTGTAAGTTCATCGCTGTCGGTAGCTTCTTCAATCTTGTATGAAGCCAGCACTTGACCTGAAAGGGAATAGGCTCCAGTTCCGCGCAGACTCAATGGCTCTTTCTTGTTTTCGGATGCGCCCCATATATCCCACCATAAGTCATCGGCATACATAGGCTTAACGGTGAGACGGGCTTCACCGGTAAGAAAAAACAGACAAAAAAAGTAGCCGCCCTCTACCCTGAAGTTGATATATGAGCTTTGACGAAAGCCATATTCCCGGCTCACGCTACGCCTTGCATCGGCTAACATTTTATGAATCTGTCTACTTTTCACTTATAGCTTTAACTTAAAAACGAATAGTATTCCTATTTTCTTTCGCAGACAAAGCATCTGACTTTTCCACAACAAGCATACCTGATTGAAGTCCATCTGAAAAATGTATAACTCCATCAATAGAGTTTACTCTAACTGTCGGCAGCATATCCCCTTTCTGATACTCCTTATAAGTTCGTCCATTATATATGGGCGATTGGATATATGCTTTATTACATATACTGTCATATACTCCGAGAAATGGCATACCGATCTTTAAATCATTTTTATAGATTTCAAAAGAATCAACATCTATTTCCAGAACATAAACATCACGATACATAGTGCCATAATCGTAAAGTAAGTCTATTGAAATTACCTGACCGGAAAGATAATATTCTGAATTTGCATAATAGGTGTCAAAAATCCTTTTTATTTCATTATTGTCAGAGATTTGCCTATGACAGCCATAGACCCACAATAACATACCCAATATAGAGAATGCCAACATGACGATAATGTAAGAACCAGTCTTATACTTCATATACGTTAAATTGCAATCAAGCAAATTTAGATAAAAATCGCGAGATTTTTACACCGGCATAATAAAAAATCAAGGCAGGCGCCTTGATTCCCGTCCCCTCCTTCGTGCTCTTAGTCACAATTTTATTAATTTGGAGGAAAATTTCTAAATACAATAATATGGACAGGAATCGAACAGTCGCCGGCCTTGATGTCCACAAAGATAGCATTTATCTTTGTATTATGAGGCATGACGAGACCATTATTTTTGAAAAAACCTACGGAGTGCTTACTCCCGAACTCCGTCAGATGTGCAATGATATGACCGACCGTGGTGTCAGCGAAGCAGCCATGGAAAGCACGGCGGTCTACTGGATGCCGGTATGGAACGAGCTTTGCGAGTCAATGGAACTCAAGCTCGTGAATCCATACTTCATCAAGCAGCTCCCCGGTCGCAAGAGCGATGTCAAGGATGCGCAATGGATAGCCGAATGCCTCCTGAAGAATCTCATCAGAGGCAGTTTCGTGCCCGAGCCGATAGTCCAGGACATGCGCAAGCTGAACCGACGCATCATGGACCTCAACGAAGACATGACCTACAACTGCAACAAACTCGATGCCGCACTTCAACGATGTGGATTCCGCCTGAGCAACTACGTCTCCACTATCAAATCCAGAAGTTATCAATCCGTGCTGCAGGCAATCATAAATGGCATAACCGATCCGGAGGAACTGGTGAAAATGGTACACGGAAGAACAGTCAACAAGCATGGCCGCGATACAGTTAAAGCGGCAGTGTCGGGACTATTCTCGAAAACCGACATCACGGTATTCCGTCAGGTAAAGGAAGTCATCGACACCATTGAGCGACAGATCGAGGAATGCCAGAAGGAGCTGACAGCATTATGCCGGGAGCATTTCCCTGAGCTGTACAGACGCATTCAGACCATACCCGGAGTCAAGGAACGCGCAGCCACGGCAATAATTGCGGAAACAGGGGTTGACCTGAAAATGTTTGCGACAGCGGCATGCCTCGTGGGATGGTGCGGACTCAAACCGCGAAACGATGTCAGCAACGGACGATACAAAAGCAGAAAGGTGACACACGGAAACAGATACCTCAGACAAATACTGATTGAAATCGCATGGGTCGCATCACGAACCCGCAACTGCTTCTTCTCCAACTTCAGCTACATCCAGACAACGGTCAAGAAAAAGAGCAAGATGAAGATACAGGTGGCCATAGCCAGAAAAATACTTGTAGCACTGTGGCACATGCTCTCCAAAGGCGAAGACTTCATAGACATCTATCTCAGGCGTCTTGAGGAACAGAAACTGATGGAGGAGAAACTCAAATCACTTGAATCGAAAATGGCCTGACGGCCATTAGACATACCTTCCGATGCAATGTAATTAACTTTGTGGTGCATCGCAGCCCGGTTCGCAAATTTGCAGAAGTATCGGGGGGAGTTGGACACCGGCATAAGATTTTCAAGCTTGTAGAGGAAAGTAACAATCTTAATAACTTCATTCCGCAGTAGCTTTTACTGTCGGAACACGGTTTTATATGCCTATGTCTCGTTTACACCGATATCTGGAGGATAATTACCTCATATATCGCCAATAGGTTTTAGAGGAAAGTTACAACGAATAATCGACATTCGATGTGACAAATGTCCCATTCGGGTATGAAAATCAGTGCCTAGCGATGTTTTTCCTTAAATATCTTCACATTCGGAGACTTCTGCACCGTAGCTTTTGGTTGCTTCAACTTTGGAAATTGGCGCGCTGTCCGGCATACAGATTTTAGCATTGATACCGAATTTGTTCGATGCAAGCGCAACGCCCTGCGCGTGATTGCCGGCAGAGCAGGCGATTACGCCCTTGGCTTTTTCTTCTTCGGAAAGTTTTGAAATTTTGTAGTACGCGCCCCTTAGCTTAAATGAACCTGTAAGCTGTAAGTTTTCCGTTTTAAGATAAACTTTGCAACCGCTTTGTTCAGAAAGTACAGGTGAGTAAATTATGTCGGTATTCCGTGCGGCATCCTTTAATACGTATTGCGCGTGATAAACCTTGTCTAACGTAAGCATAATTTTATTCCTTTATCCGATAGTTAATAAAATTATAGTCTTAATTTGATATAAAGTCAATAAAATTTCTTTTGAGTTGATTATTTTATTTATTTCTTTTTTATAAATTTCTTCTTTTTGTTTTTTATTAGGCAGGCAAAATTAAATTTAAAAATTAAAATATATTAACAAATAATTATTTACTCTTGTACTAGTAGGTGCAATTACATTTAATTAGATATAATACGACAGAAATGATTGCT
>CAMTMX010000043.1 GCA_947073495.1 uncultured Porphyromonadaceae bacterium | reverse complement strand
CTTGTTCTTCAGTCACGTAGCAATGGCTACGCTCCTTCATCACAAGACAAAAATCGCTCAGAGACCTGCGGCCCCAGAGTTAACAAATATTGGGGAATGGGGTCTAAATAAAAATAATCCTTGCTGCGTTATTATACGTCAAAACAGCAAGGATTATTTTTTTATTTATCGGCATCGACATTATCAGACGATGAGACTGAGTCTGCACTTATGTGGGTCGGTTTTTCAGATTTATGAATTGAAAGATTTTTTGATTTGAAGTGGTCGAGCCAATAATCCGGTTTAGCCTTGTAGCGGTGGGACGTACCCTTATGGTCGATTTCAATTTCCGGTTGATCCTCATCGGAAACGATATCCGGAGAATATTCGGCAGTGGTGCCGTCGTCATCAGAGAATCTGAAGAATCTGTTACCCATAGAACCTTCAAGATCAAGATATCCGTAAAGAATCAAAGATGGTTCGCCCGACATATCTTCGTCAGGCTTATAACCTGCGAGACGATAAATCGGAGGATTGGTGGCATCTTGAGTGTCGATCCGGAATAATTCACCGGATTCGGTGTCTCTGATACAAGCCACAGGTATCCATCCTGCCCGTAAAGAGGGGTTAAGTGTAGAAATCTCTAAATTCTGAAGAGAATCGAGCATCTCATGTTCTCGTTTCGAGATGTAGGATACTTCATAAATCTTACCGGAATCAATCCAGAAATAAGAACCATCTCCAAGAGTCCAGCCTCGCCAACCCATCTGCTGCCATGCTGTGTCTGGCGCTTCAATCACCGCCTTTTTAATTGTGTCGTCAACCAGGGTGGGGTAGTAACTTACCATTTCTGCGGAATCTTCTACATTTTTCAGTGGGTAGGGCCTTTCGATAGGATATGCCACTACAGATGCAAATTCTGAAGGAGAGTCATCGATAATGGCAATAGCCACAGGTCTGACGTCTTCCGGCAGATTCTCACATCTATTTTTGTTGGAATTTGAGCAAGCCGGAAGAAATACTCCAGAAACCAGGGCAGTCGTCACAGCGGGAAATATATAGGATTTTAACTTCATTATTTTAATTGTTTATAGTTGCTCAACGTTTTATATAACAATTTAGCATGATTAACCTGATAAAAATTTTAGACTAAATTCATGTCAGGGGATATAAAGCGTTTCAAATTCCTCTTGACGTCGTTTAGTCAACTGAGATAAAACCTTACCTTTGGATCTATTGTAGGAAAGATAGGATTTTTTGATATCTCTGTTTCCTGCAAGAAGATTTTTATATACAGTAGATCTTGCTACAACCCCTATTCCACAATTGTAGGCAAGAGCACTCAACAAGAGACTGTCTTTGCCAAAAGATCTGTATTTGGCACATAATTTTTTTAAATCATCTCTTAAAAGTTTATCCGCCTGTGCTTCGGTAAGATTTGCTCCAGCCTTATACTTATCTCCGGCAATCACTTTATGTCCGTATCCGATAAGAGAACCTTTGTTGCGATGAAGACCTTCATACTTTTTAATCACGGCAACCGCTTTTTCAAATTCCGGACTAAAATCTTTGGCGGCTGTATTGACTGCAGTACTGAAAGCTCCGGAAGTACCAAAAAACATAAGGATAAGAGTTGTGACTATTCCCCAAAACAGTTGTCGAAGAGAACCGCGGGTACTGATAATTTTACGTGTAATCATAATTAATTTAGTTTCGCAAGATTGCTTCTTTAGTTATGGCATGTGCAACCTCAAGCGAAAGTTGAATAATTAATCTATATAGTCAGGCAATATCGCCTTAAAGCGTGACAATGTATAGTCACACTCAAAACTACGGCTGATTTTCAGCCACTTTTATTTATAAAACATATAAGATTGGTAAATATTATCATGAATTGTCCAAGTTTTAGCAGACATTAATATAAATTTATACGATTTAAATATAATGAGCTATTAATCAGGTAAAATAAAGATTTTTAAAGCTGTGAACTTCTCGATTCTAACAGTTGTTTTAATTTAAACGATTCGACTTTAGATTAGAACCTGTTTAAAATTTATATTGTATTGACATTGAGTCATCTGTCAGCATCTTTTTCAGTCGATGAATAAATTTCAACAGGTTTATACATGAGTTGGTTGTTATTCATCCCCGCTAAAATCTATAACTATTTTCAATCTAAATACCTATGATAGACTATTTTGTATCCATATTGAGAGATTATCCACCATTGGCGCTCTTCTTGACAATTGGACTCGGCTTTTTGATCGGCAAGATTAAAATAGGGAGTTTTTCTTTAGGAAGTGTCACTGCGGTTTTACTTGTAGGCGTATTGGTGGGGCAGATTGACATTCCCATGTCGGGACCGCTAAAACAAGTTTTCTTTATGCTATTTCTTTTTTCAATCGGATATAGCGTAGGTCCTGACTTTTTTAAATCCTTGAGAGGGAGTGGGGCGAAACAGGCTTTATTTGCAGTGCTAATGAGTTCGATGTGTTTTGGAGTGACGTTGCTTTTGTCTCACATATTTGACTATTCAAAGGGTGAAACCGTGGGTCTTTTTTCTGGTTCGCAAACGTGTTCCGCACTTTTGGGCGTAGGGGCTGAGGCAATAACAAAATTAGGATTGTCTAAAGAAACTCTTTCAAAAGAAACCAATATTATTCCGGTGTGTTATGCTGTCACATACATATTCGGCACATTGGGAACAGTGATAATACTTGGAAATTTTGGACCAAAACTTTTGGGCGGACTTGAAAAGGTGAGAAAAGAAACCTTAGAACTTGAGAAGCAATTAAACGCTACAGGGAGAAACAGCGATCCCGCGTATATAAGCGCCATGCACAATGTATCATATCGTTCTTATAGAGTGGGGTCGGATTGTTTTGAATCGCCACGCAGCGTCTATGAGGTGGAGAAATATCTTGGAAGGAATGGCCTTGTGGTTTTCATTGACCGTATGCGTATCGGTGAAGATATAGTTGTCCCTAAGCATGATGATGTTATCTCCATAGGTGATGAAATAGTGGTGTGTGGAAGAAGTGAGTATATAGTGAAAGTTGAGAAATATATAGGAGAAGAATTGTCAGACCCGTCATTGTTGTCATATCCGCTTTCTCGAGTTTCGTTGCGTGTTGTAAGAAAAAATTTTATAGATAAACCTTTGTCTAAGCTGCGCAAAAAGATATATTTGAGAGGGGTGGTGATAAGAGATGCCATACGCGATGGAGAAATACTTGAGATAAATGGAAAAACCAGGTTTAGGAAAGGGGATGTATTAACAATTGTGGGGCGACCTATACAAGTGAATCTCGCAGCTATTCAGATCGGTCATGCTGACCGTCCTTCCAATACCAGTGATCTAATGTTTGTCGGATTGGCGATTTTTATCGGAGGCTTGTTTGGCGCAATGAGTTTCTACATCGGTAGCATACCTATAAGCTTCGGTACAAGCGGAGGTTCCTTGATAGCCGGACTTGTTTTCGGGTGGATGCGATCAAAACGTCCTACCTTCGGACATATCCCTCCCGGTGCTTTATGGTTGATGAATAATCTCGGACTAAATGTATTTATTGCCGTTGTCGGTATTGAGGCGGCTCCCTCATTTGTTGCCGGAATCAAAGCCGTCGGACCAATGTTGTTTGTTGCGGGAGCCATCGGTACGACCGTGCCGTTGCTATTTGGACTGTGGCTTGGGCAGAAGGTAATGAAATTCAATCCAGCAATCACACTTGGATGTTGTGCCGGCACAAGAACTTGCACAGCTTCATTAGGTGCCGTGCAAAACACAATCGGAAGCACACTTCCCGCAATGGGTTATACAGTTACATATGCAGTTAGCAATATACTTCTTGTAATCTGGGGACTTGCAACTGTGTTATTGGCTTAAGGAATGCGCTCTAAAGAGGAATAAGTTGATTACGTGCAGCGATTACGATAAATTGAATCAGAGGGAGATTTTGCATCGAAAATTAAGTCATTTATGGATAATTCTTATTAAATTTGTGGGTTGTTGTATAGCAGCACAATTCAGAAAAAATTTTATTAAGCTAACTAAATGGATCAAGCATGAATCTCAAAAAGATAGTTTTATCATTGGCAATAGGGTTACAGGCTTTTAGCCTTTACCCCTTGGATAGATATGTAGGTGGAGATATCTCATTGCTTCCTGAATATGAAAATGCGGGCGCAATATATAAAGATTTAAAGGGGGAGCCTGTCGCCGATCTTCTACCTTTTCTAAAAGAAAATGGTATGAACGCAATGAGAGTGCGTCTGTTTGTAAATCCTAAAGATTACAACGGTGGTGATGCAGATCCGAATGCTTGCCAGGACCTTGATTATATCATTCCACTCTGCAAAAGAATAAAAGAGCAAGGATTCTCTTTGTTGCTTGATTTTCATTATTCAGATACATGGGCGGATCCTGCAAAACAATGGACTCCGGAATCATGGAAAGATCTAAGTGACGAACAGTTGTATGCAAAAATATATGATTATACCAAAGAAACGCTCAAGACTTTGAAGGAAAACGGTGTGACCCCTGATTTTATCCAGCCGGGGAATGAGATTAGTTTTGGAATGCTTTGGGGAGCATACGGATCTTCCGATAATGAATTAAAGAAAACCTATATGGGTAGCGATGCCAACTGGGAACGTCTTGGAAAACTTCTTAATCAAGCTATCAAAGGGTGCAAAGAGGAATGCCCTGCCGCCAAAATTGTCATTCATACCGAAAGGGTGTCGGATGTGGCTGTGCAAAATAATTTTTACAATTGGATGGGCAAGCTAAACGTGGAATATGATGTTATCGGTTTAAGTTATTATCCTTATTTCCACGGAAACATGGATGTATTGAATGCAGCCCTTACTTCTTTGGAATCTGAATTCCCTGAAAAAAATATAATGATTGTCGAGACCGGCTATCCCTACAAATGGGAGGTGCCCGGGACAGATCAAAAAGTTGATTATCCATACAGTGAATCAGGTCAGGATGAATTTGCAAAAGAGTTGGTGGAGACTCTTGAGAATCATTCTAAAGTGAACGGACTGTTCTGGTGGTGGCTTGAATATAATGCATACAATACTAAACTTGAAGGATGGTATAATGCCCCCCTGTTTGACAGCACTACAGGGAAAGCGTGTATGGCTTTGAAGACTATTTGCAGTTTTGCGGCCGGTGCAGGCGCAGTAGATTTTATCGAATCTACCGCTGACGGCAATAATGACAGATGGTATGATCTTAACGGCAGAGAAGTAAAGGATCCTAAGCAAGGAATATTTATTCAGAACCGTAAAAAGATACTTATACGATGAAATTAGAAGATGCAATATTAAGCCGTGCCACCCTATTGTTGGGAGAAGAAACAATGAAGAGCATTGAAGATGTCAAGGTGATAATCTTCGGTGTGGGTGGAGTAGGGTCATGGTGTGCGGAGAGCCTTGTCAGATCAGGGGTCAGGCATCTCACAATTGTCGACAGTGACAAAGTCTGTGTGAGCAATGTAAACCGCCAGCGTATGGCAACGGTTGACACAATCGGGCAAGTAAAAGTCGAAGCTCTGAAAAACATGCTTTTGACCATATTGCCGGATGCAAAGATAGATGCCCGTCAAGAAGTGTATTGCGAAGAGACTGCTGACAAATTCAATCTTGATGACTATGATTATATAATAGATGCAATAGATTCTTTGAAAGATAAGGTTTTGCTGATAGAAAATGCCACAAAGACAAAAGCAAGGTTCTATTCTTCGATGGGTGCGGCATTGAAGATTGATCCGACGAAGATAAAAGTTGCGGAATTTTGGGATGTAATAGGTTGTCCGCTTGCGAGAGCGTTAAGGCAGCGATTTAAAAAATTGAAAAGGCGTCCGTATAAAAAATTCAAATGTGTCTATAGCGAGGAGCTTTTGGACAACAAAGGAATGATAGAAGAATCAACAGATGACCCGGAAAACAGATTATTGCCTCTTCATAGCGAAAGAGATGCTTCCAAAGCCAGAATAAACGGTTCGATTATGCATATAACTGCTATCTTCGGGTTGACTCTTGCAGGACTGGTTCTAAAAGATATTTATGGAAAATAATAAGAGCGGGCATTTGATCCCGCTCTCATTGTTTCATAGAGGTGGCTTAGCATTGATCCCTTGAACGTGTGTGTGAATCTTGAAACTTATCAGTAAATGTCACTTTGACTTTTTCAATTTTAGCTCCATCCATTGATATGACTTCGAAACATATATCGTTCCAGATTAAAGTCTCTCCGGATGCAGGAATATGTCTCAGCTCTTCAAGGATGAGACCTCCGAGGGTGGAATATGATGCGGGCTTATATAGGTCTTCCAGTTCAAAATAATTAAGGAAATCATAAAACTGTATCTGTGCATCTACAATCCATTCATTTTCCTTGACCCTTTTTACTATACATGGATTGTCTGATTGTTGTGGCAATGTCCCCACTAAACCGTCGAGGATATCACTTGGCGTAATGACTCCCGAAATATCTCCGAATTCATCACAAACAATCGCGAAATGAACACTTTTGGCCTTCATTTTATCAAGAGCATCATAAACGTTCATCGATTCAGGGAAATACTCCGGCTCACAGACTAACTCTTTTAAACTGAAATCCGGTGAATTCAGCTTAAGGATAAGTTGCTTTAGAGATATAACACCGCAAATGCCATTTTTTGAACTATCACAGTATACAGGATAAGCATTATGCAGTTCATCAGATAACTGCTGTATTACTTGCTTGACCGACATATCAAGACTCATCGAGACGACATCTACTTTAGGTGTCATAATAGAAGACACCCGGAGATCGCCCAACACGAGGGCCCGCTCCATAATGTCTTGCTCAACCTTTTTCACTTCGCCCGAATCGGTACCATCCTGAATGAGGGATTTAATTTCCTCTTCGGTGACATTATTATCCTTATGTTTTAGTCCTAATAGCCGGACAATTAGGGATGTGGAAGCAGAGAGCAGCCAAACCACCGGCATGGCGACAAGAGATAAAAGATGCATCGGACGGGCTACGATTTTCGAAACTACATTTGCAGCGGCAAGACCTATCCTTTTGGGAACAAGCTCACCTACAACGATAGAAAGAAACGTTACAATCGCAACTATACTGATCTGACCGATAACATGTGCGCTCTTCGGCTGAAGACCGAGACTGACGAATAGATTACCGATATCTTCACTCAATGCCGCTCCTGAAAAGAGACCGGTGAGGATTCCTATCAATGTAATCCCGATCTGTATGGTAGACAGAAACCTGTCGGGATCATCGGCAAGCTTTAAGGCTACCTTAGCACTCTTGCTTCCATTCTTTGCATCGGAGACAAGGCGTGATTTCCTTGCAGAGATCAGTGCAATCTCCGACATTGAGAAAACTCCGTTAAGAAGAATTAGGAATATGATTATTAAAATATCATTCATATGAATCATTATTTTCTGACGAGTCGCCAAAGTTCACCTATCCATAACACCATAGATGTTACACCAATAATTATTAACCAATCGGATAATGAGAGAGGTGCAACACTAAAAAACTGCCCACCGAAAGTCACTATTATTATCTGACCGATTACTATGATCAATGCCGTGAGACCGAACCCGGAGCAACCTTTGAGATTGAGCGCCGATTTCCCTGTTTCGAATGCACGGGCATTAAACATGTTCCAGAACTGGAGGAAAACGAAAGTTGTGAAGAATATAGACAATTCATAGTTGGTCAACCCCGTATTGGCTCCAAATGAGACATGTCCTATCTGCTCCAACGAAGTGATGTCTGTATGCTCAAGATAGTAGAAGAACCCGAGCAGTAAAATAAAGAATATTATTCCTGTTGCAACAATATCTTTATACATTGCATCATTTATAATGAAGGCAGTACGAGACCGTGGCTTGTCTTTCATTACAGATTCTGACGGCGGGAGTGAGGCGAGAGCCATGGCGGCGAAAGTATCCATTATAAGGTTTACCCAAAGCATTTGGGTGACCGTAAGAGGAGATTGCACGCCCATGAAAGCTCCGAAAAGGACAATCAGACATGCCACCACATTTACAGTCATCTGAAACAGTATGAAACGTTGGATATTCTGATATAATGACCGTCCCCACATTACGGCACGTCCTATAGACGTGAATGAATTGTCTACAATAGTTATATCGCTTGCTTCTTTTGCTACAGATGTCCCGTCTCCCATAGAAAGTCCGACATGAGCCGCTTTCAAGGCAGGGGCGTCGTTTGTACCGTCGCCGGTGACAGCCACCACTTCATTGTTTGCCTGAAGGGTTTCGACAAGACGTTTCTTATCCATTGGTCTTGCCCTGGCGATGATTTTAAAGTTCCCGACTCTTGTGGGGAGTTCGGAATCAGGTATTTTTGCAAATTCCTCACCTGTGATAATATTTATGTCATTATCAGTTTTATTATTCCACAGACCTATCTGCCGGGCGATTTCAGTAGCTGTCCCGGGAGTGTCGCCTGTAACAATCTTAACTTGGATTCCGGCGTCAAGCACCTCTTTTACAGCTGCAGGAACTGTAGCCCTCACAGGATCTGAAATAGCGGCGATGCCAATAAAAATAAGATTTTCGGCTGTCACTTTATTCTGGTCGATGGTTTTATCTCCATTTTCTATTATTTGATATGCAAAACCTAAAGTTCGCATAGCTTGTGCCTGATAATCGGAAAGCAGATAGTTTATTCCCATTTTTGTGACCCCGTCAGGATAGTGTCTGCAAAGATCAAATATTATTTCTGGGGCACCTTTTACGTATAATACCTCAGTTCCATCGGCAGTTCTTACAACTGTTGCCATATATTTCCGTTCTGTGGAGAAGGGGAGTTCATTTATGGTGGAGACTTCATTTCTCAATTCATTATAGTCGATGCCCTGACTCTCGAGCCACAGCAGAAGCGCACCTTCTGTCGGATTTCCCAAAACTTTTGGTTTTTCGGAAGAATGATCCAATTCAGCGGTGGAGTTTACAGCTATACCTTGATAGATATACGACATATCAGATTCAGGGATAAAAAAATCTGTTTTATAGACGCGCATCTGGTTTTCTGTAAGTGTCCCGGTCTTATCTGTGCATATCACTGTGGTGGCGCCCATAGTCTCGCAAGCGTGCATTTTACGTACAAGATTGTTAGATTTCAACATTCTCCGCATTGAATATGCCAATGACAATGTCACGGCCATCGGAAGCCCTTCAGGAACTGACACGACTACAAGAGTGACAGCCACCATCAAAGATTGGAGCATATAGGATATGAACTGCATCCATTCAAAATCATAATTTGCAAAATAAACGATTATTCTTCCTACAATTATTACTGAAGCCAGGATATAGCTTATTTTGGAAATGAGTTTGCCAAGCCCGTCGAGTTGCTCATTTAATGGTGTCTGTACGGAATTGTCGATCTGAGCGGCAGTGAACACTTTTCCGTTTTCAGTGGCATCCCCGACAGCAGTTACCGTCATAATTCCATGACCTTCCATGACCCTCGTGCCTCTCATGACATGATCGGAAGGGAACGTGGCATCAGTATCGAAATGTGCGGGATCGGTAGATTTACGGCATGACGGTTCTCCGGTAAGTGTGGATTCATCCACGCTCAATGAAGAAGACTCCAGAAGCACGCCATCGGCCGGAATGTCATTTCCGGTGTTCAGCTTCACAATATCTCCGACTACAACTTCTTTTTTGGGGATTTCTGTCATATTGCCGTTTCTTATCACTTGTACCGGTTCGTCGTCATTGACTTGATTTAATAGGTCGAATTCTTTATCTGCCTTGTATTCAAAATAAAAGGCAAGACCCGTGGCAAGAAAAATGGCGACAAATATACCGGCAGGCTCTATAAACGAATCGGCACCATGCCCTAATCCAAAATAATCATAGAAAGAAATTCCAAGGGAAAGGACTCCGGCAATCAAAAGGATTATGATTAAAGGGTCAGCAAATTTGCCAAAAAATTTTTTCCACAAAGGTATCCCCTGAGGTGGAGTAAGAATATTGATTCCATTCGTTGAACGGCTTTCATCAACTTCTTTATCGGTCAGACCTACAAACGATTGTTTAGCCATTATGAGTATGTTTATTGTTTAAGTTTAGGAGTTTATTTATAGAAGTGGTTAAGACTGTCAAGCATCATTCTCAAGTATTAAATATCTGATATAATATTGAAAAAGATAAAAACAGCTTCATATTTTACAAGTCAAGAGATTAACGGGGCATTAATGAAAATATAAACCCTTTAACCTCCTAATCTTCATCTAACTTTTGCGAAAGATGAATCTGTTATAATTTAAATGAGTAAACCGAAAAAAAGTTTAAGAAATTTATATTTTATGTTATCTTGTCATTGAGGTATTTGTCGGCATCTTTACGATATTTATTCAGTCATTATGTAGCTACATAATGACTGAATAAATATCAAAAATCTGCTTGACAAATCCTCTCAATAAATATAAACAGTATCTAAGGACGCTTACCCAATAAGTATTCGTGATGAGAGAAACTGCGGTAGGATGACGGTTCAAGATTCAGTTTTCCTGATGCACGCAGGATTTTACGTAAGGAAGTTACAAATTCCTGACTTTCTTGAAGGACATTGAGATAAACGTAGGCGACTGTCATATTGTCGGCATCCCCTTTTTGAAGAAGATCGTATACCCCTCTTGTGAGATATGTCAATTCATCTTTGATTGCATTACATCTTTTTCTGAGGTCATCGATCACTTCAGGGCGGCTTTCTTCAATTTGTGCCGAGGAATCGGTCAAAACTGATATAATCTTTTCACATACATCATGAAATGATTGATGAAAGTTTTTCGGAAGAGGTCTGAAATTATTGTCGACATGCTCCTTGCAAACTTCATTTATTCGACGAAGGTTGTAGGTCATAGACATCGCCATATTATTACTGAGGTGGAACCATGCGCTTTTTTCTATAGCAATCTTTGGAGTCACCTTTCTCATGCACAGTGTCAACTTTCTCCGCTGAGATTTGATCACCTCTTTTTCAGTCATCAACGCCTTCTCAGATTTAGACAGAAGTTTTGTATCGTCATTTACAAATCCTGTTGTGACATCGTGGAAGCATGTGGACGCGAAATTAAGGAACATTTGCTGTTTCTCGTTAATATATATTATAAGTAATTTCCATACATCAGCAGGATTTTCGGTGGAAAGGATGGTCTGGAAAAGACTGTCACTTTGTTCCGCAACTCTTTTTTTACGGAATTTTATATTGCTTCTTATCAAAAGTGCGAGTGCGATTATACCACCGGCAATCATTACCGGCACGCCTCCGAGATGCATAAGGCATACCACTATGCCGGCACCGATAAATGCCAAGGCTGCGGTGATAAACCATCCGCCTATTACAGAAATCACCCCGGTGATACGGAATACGGCACTTTCCCTGCCCCATGCCCTGTCGGCAAGAGAGGTGCCCATAGCCACCATAAATGTTACGAAAGTGGTGGACAAAGGTAATTTTAGAGAAGTACCAATAGCGATCAAAATTCCTGCGAGCATAAGATTTACAGAACCCCTGATAAGGTCGAATGCTGCTCCATCTTCTTCTTGCGTAACAGTGCTGTCCATGCGTCGGTTAACCCAGTTCTTTACATTTTGTGGAGTGTGGGCGCTTACCCAGGAATGTACGTTAAGCGACACCCTCACTAAAGACCTTCCCAATCGGGAGGATCCAAACATTTCGTCACCTTGCGATTTTGAACTTAGTCCTACAGTGGTCTGGGTCACTTGTCGCGCCTTTCTTGATGTCGCCAATGATACAACCATTATTGTGCCTGCGCCCAATAGGAAGTAAAAGGGAGTGTTTGCCGGTCCATTAAGGCTATTCATCATGAAGCCATGCAGATTATCTCCTCCGGAAGCCATGTAGTCTTGATAAGAGGCAAGAGATGTTAGTGGAACACCAATAAAGTTTACAAGGTCATTACCTGCGAATGCCATGGCAAGAGAGAAGGTGCCGAGAAGCACAACCACTTTGAAGACATTTACCTTGCACCAATGAAGCACCTGCATTAAAGCCGTAAATCCGATAAAGGTGGCAGTAAGGATCAGTGCCGTATTATGGTTTATCCATTCTTTAAGCTCCGGGGTCATTATTGTGAGGTCTTTTATTCCTTTTAGGAGCATAAAATATACAATTGCAGTACAAGCCACGCCACCGAAAAGAGCCACCTTCCATTTTAATTTGCTTTTGTATTCAAAAGTAAAGATGATCCTGGCGAGAAACTGCACGATGGTACCGAAGACAAAAGCTATTGCAACTGAGAGGAATATACCCAATATCACTGACAATGCTTTTTCAGTATTCAAGAGGTCGCCCATGCCCAATGTATTTTCAGGTGCGGCTATCTTGAACAATGCAACAACAAAAGTGGCGCCAAGCAATTCAAACACCATTGACACGGTAGTGGATGTAGGCATCCCCAAAGTGTTGAATACGTCAAGCAGAATAATGTCTGTAACCATCACCGCCATAAAAATGGCTATGACATCGTAAAATGAAAGATTTTCCGGTCGGAAAATACCATGTCTTGCAACATCCATCATTCCATTGCTCATGACAGCACCGATGAAAACACCGATAGCAGCCACGATAATGATTTTCTGAAAAGAAGCAGCTTTTGACCCTACTGCCGACGTAAGGAAATTGACGGCATCATTGCTCACTCCCACAGACAAATCAAAAACTGCAAGGAGAAAAAGAAAAATTACTATACCGAGAAAAAGTAAATCCATAATTATCTAAATTTAGTTTTACACAGCAAAATTCAGATAATTATGTTGATAAAATATAAATTTTATGTTGCGTTTTTGTTAATTTTTAGATTAAAATCAAATGTAAGACCATTTATACTACGCACAGTTATCTCTCCTCCATGAATCATAATGGCATTTCTTACAATCGCCAGCCCGAGTCCGGTACCCCCGGCTGCACGGGATCTTCCTTTGTCTACACGATAAAACCTTTCAAAAATATGAGGAAGATGTTCGGATGATATGCCGCAGCCATTGTCGCTTATTTTGAAATTACCAGATTGGTCAGCTTTAATGGTAAGTTCAGTTGCTCCACTATATGAGATTGCGTTATCTATTAAATTCCTGAAGATTGATTCAAGCAATTGACGGTTTCCCGATATACTGATTTCCGGCATGTCAATGGTTATGTGCATGTCGGTCTTTAAACTTTCTTCTTCCACAATCTCTTTGACCAATGATGTAAGGTCAAGATCAGTTTTTTCGATCATTTCACTCCCTTCATCCATTCTTGTAATGGCGGCGACATCTTTTAGCAATGAATTGAGCCTCATCGCATTTGCTCGTATCCTGCCAAGATATTCCATTTTCTTCAATTCCGACAGTTGAGGATGGTCCTGAATAAGATCCAGGCAGACTATTATGGAAGCGACAGGAGTTTTAAGTTCATGATTGATATTGTTTGTGAGTTGTTTTTTCAATCTGATTTTTTCTTGTTCGAGCCGAAGTGCCTCTTTGTGTTGTTCATCTCGCTGCACATACAATTTGACAATATGGCTTGCTATGCTTCCAAGTTCATCGTGAGGAAAAGATTCTCCACAATAAATTTTCTCACCTTTTTCTGCTTTAGCGGCAAAGATATTCAATCGCTTGATGCTTAATGATATTTTCCGAGTCACCATATAAGCGATAAGACTCATTATAAGGGTCATTCCTGCCATTATCCACAGCATAGTGCTGTCAGCCTTTAAATACTCGGTGAGGGTATGTGAATAGGGAACAGCCGATCTGACCACTATTCCGTTGTTTCCCAAACGGGCGGAATAAAAATAATTTATCTCATCATTCTCCGACAGCCTCTCTACTGCAAATCCTTCACCTTTGGCACGGGCATCTTTAATTTCAGGTCGTGAATTATGGTTGGCTGTAGGAAAAGGGGTTTTATCATTGTTATCAAATATCACATTTCCATTCTTATCAATAATTGTGACACGCAGGTCTTCAACCGGAGATACGATGTTTTTCATCACATCTTCTGTTCTATCATGTTGGTCAAGGTCTTCTAAAATGCGTAGATTATGCATTTGCAGGCGAGAATTCAATAGATTTGCCTTGTATTCTTTTTCCCTGTGATATTGAAACGCCATTGAGGTGCCGACTAATATCCAACAAATGGCTATTACGGTCAGTAGAACTCTTGTATGGAATGATATTTTAATCTTGCCAGCCATATCCGTAACCTGAACGTGAAATTAGTTTTTTCCCATAAGGCGCTATCTTGTTTCTGATCCTTGTAATATGTACGTCGACAGAACGGTCTACCACAACCACATTCTCAGGCCATATTATATTAAGCAACTCTTCTCTGGAAAATATTTTACCGGGATGTTCAAGCAGTAGAGCAAGAATTTCAAATTCTTTGCGCGGTAGTTTGATATTTTTCCCGTCCACCATGCATGTAAGGGTTTGTCTGTCGCAGACCACATCCGCACTTTTTTCTTTTTTTTTCGATCTTCTTAATACCGCCTCAATACGAGCTATCACGTTTTTAATAGAGAAAGGTTTAGAGATATAATCATCTGCCCCGAGATTAAGTCCTGAGACCATATCTTCTTCTGTATCTTTGGCTGTTAAAAATATAATAGGGATATTGGCGGTTTCCGGATTGTCTTTTAGTTTTGTGGCAAGTTCAAATCCACTCATGCCGTCCATCATCACGTCAAGCAGGATGAGGTCATAGTTGTCGATCGGTTTTTTTAGCGCGTTTTCAGCATTGTCGGCAGTATCGGCAATAAAACCATCCAGTTCAAGATATTCACGAAGACCCTCGCGTAAAGTTTCTTCGTCGTCTACTATCAATATTTTAATATTGTTATGATCCATTGTTGCTGCAAAGTTAATTTAAATGAATAATATGAACAAATAAGTACCTACGAAAATAAATGAACATATGCCAGCCATATATCGCGGCAACCTATGAAGCCGTTCATCAGTCGTTATGTAACCCCATAATTCCATCTTCACGTCTTCATATCTTACTCACACTATAAGACAATCAATACACATTAAGAATAACAAGAATATATTAGTTGCTTAAGGAACGCGCTCAAATATTTTTATGAATATGTGGAACTATATATCTTATCATGCGGTATTGTAATAAACTTTTAATATAAAAGATGTATAATTTGGGATATTGTCGTTAACTTTGCATTGAAGTTGATATATCGAAACCTAAATTCTGTTGAAAGTTTAAACAACTTCATATAATTCAATTAAAATGACGGAATCTGTAGATTATAATTCTTTGTGTCTGGCTTTGACACTCACCACAATTGCCGGGTTGGCAACTGTGGCGGGAGCTTTTTCATCTGTCTATGCTAAAATGAACAATAAGGGTGCATTGGCATGGGCATTGGGAATATCTGCCGGTGTGATGATATTTTTATCGTTTATGGAGATCCTTCCGGAGGCTATTTCTGAAATGCAATCAGAATTTTCTGAACAAAGAAGCAGGCTTATAGGTTTTGTCTCATTTTTTATAGGCGCGGGTATTGTGGCGTTGATTGATCGTATATTGCCTGGCCATAATCATACTCATTGTCCGCATGTCCCTGCTGAAGATACGGGTGTCAATACCGAAGATAATGTAGGGATGAAACGTCAGGGCATCTTGCTTGCATTGGCTATAAGTATTCATAACTTCCCTGAAGGGATGGCAACTTTTGTATCTTCCCTCAATGGATTGAACATGGCTCTTCCCATTGTGATAGCAATAGCGATACATAATTTCCCCATCGGTATGGCAATAGCGATACCTATCTATCAAGCAACGGGCAAACGGTCGAAAGCTATAATTGCTGCATTGCTCACAGGATTGGCTGAACCTTTGGGTGCCCTGGTGGGAGGCTTTATCCTGATGTCATTTTGGACAGAGGTGATAAGCAGTATCGTTTTGGCAATTGTAGCCGGAATAATGGTTTATATATCATTTGACGAATTATTGCCGAGCGCCTTTAAATATGGTCGGCACCATGCCGTGATAGGTGGTGTGATGTGCGGGTTCATTTTAATGGCGCTTTCGTTGGAGCTGTTTTGATGGTTAAGAAACTCTAAACACATTAGCAATAAGAACAAAAACAAAGTTTTTATTGTTGAAATTTGGTCGGTAGTTAATAATATGCTAATTTTGCCGACGTAATTAAATCAAAATGTCCCCATGAAAAACTTTTGGATTCATGGAGGCATTTTTATATTTTATAACAGATGATACTTCAATTTGGTATAATATTTTTATTTTTGGCGATAGGGGAGTTCATAGTATGGTCTACCGGCATTCCGGTGCCATCAAGTATCATTGGGATGATATTGTTGGCGGCTTCACTAAAGGCGGGCATAATAAAGCCTCGTCATGTAGAGAGACTTTCTAATTTCCTTGTGCGTAATCTCGGTTTTTTCTTTGTGCCTGCAGGTGTGGGACTAATGAATTGTTTGGGATTGATTTCCAAGGAATGGCTGCCGATTGTGGTTGCTGCTGTTGGAAGCACGATAATAATTATCGCTGTCACGGGGTGGGTACATCGTTTTGTTCGCAAAGTATTTTCTCATAAAGCCACTTCCAAAGATGAACTTCAAAAAATTGGATAATTATGGATTTCCTAACTAATAAGTTTTTATTGATAGCCGCTACGTTTATCTTTTATCTTGGATCGCAGCTGCTTCAGAAACGCACCGGTGTCAAGTTGCTTAACCCTATTTTATTGGCTATAGCTGCCATGATTGGTTTCCTTTTACTGTTTGATATAGATTATAAGACCTATCAGGCGGGAGGTGAATATATCGATTTTTGGTTGAAACCTGCAGTTGTGGCTTTGGGCCTCCCTCTGTATAAACAGCTTTCTACAATCAAAAAGCAATTGTTGCCTCTGCTCATTTCAGAACTTGCCGGATGTGTGGCAGGGATTGTGTCTGTGGTATTGATTGCAAAATTGCTTGGCGCTTCACATGAGGTGATAATGTCTTTGGCTCCTAAGGCTGTTACCACTCCCATCGCTATGGAAATTTCTTCAGCTGTTGGAGGTATTCCTTCCCTAACGGCGGCAGTGGTTGTATGCACAGGGATATTCGGGGGAATGGCGGGCTTTAAGATTATCAAGATCAGTAGGATAAAAAGTCCCATAGCTCAAGGTCTGTCGATTGGTACCGCCGCACATGCTGTAGGCACATCGGCAGCAATGGAAAGGAGTGAACGGTATGGAGCATTTTCTTCGCTTGGTCTTACTCTCAACGGCTTGTTCACCGCGATGCTTTCTCCATTCATTTTGCATCTGATTGGAGTGTATTGATGCATTTAATTTGGTATCAGCATTTCTGATGGTCTGCTGTTTCCGAAATCTTCGCCACTTATTTCTCCAGCTTCAGTGAGTGGAGATGTATTTTCACTGCGATTCATTCGGCAGGGGTGCAGGTTCCGTTTTATTTGATGGACAAGGAAGTCACTGCAGTAAACAAGATTACTGCATGTCGGCAACTTTTTGGTGATGAGATCCGGAATCGGAATTATAATAAAATAAGGTAATTATTACAAATTAATATAATTTAACATTAAAAAGTTGACAAAATATCTGCTTGGACTGTAATTTTGCAAAAAAATATAAATGTGTGTTAATTAGAGTAGTATAATAACTTACACGAAAATACACCATGAACGTTTTCAGAATTTTGTCGAAAGATAATTTCTTGAATATTCATATAAGTCGGCGCATTCTTACAACGTGTGCAGCCGCAATAGCAATGTCCTTTCCGGTATTAACACATGGAGAAAGGCATAACAAGTCTGACTTGGTGTCAGATTCATGTCGTATTGCCGAAAAGATATATTTCAAATTTTCGTCTGCATCTATCGATACATTGTATCGTGACAATGCAGAGCGTATCGAACGATTGCGAAAATTATTCGCCGGAGGCGACATTCTCGGTCTGTCTGGGATTAAGGTGATAGGTTCTGCATCGCCTGAGGGAGATAGAGGATTTAATATGCGGCTTGCACATAAAAGAGGTGAGGCTCTCAGGTTGTTGATTGTCTCATTTGGAGGGGTGCAAAGTGTCGATACAGTTGAAGTTGACTCATTAAGGCCGGCATCTCCTGATGAATATAAAGATTTAAGGTATGCCGAATTAGAGGCTGTATGTAATTACCGGGATAGTGTCACCACTGACAACAATGCCATAGCCGCAACTGAAGATGCCGTGGTTGGAGAGGAATCATCGGTGGCTGGACATAAAGCAGACGGCAATGTATTGTCTGAATGTGATGCTTACAATACCGATTCCGTGACCGTAACTATGTCGGATCAGACAAGTGCGTCTGATTATATTGCAGAGGGCGATACGTCTGGCGATAGGATCATTGGTGAGACCCCTGCACGTCACCCTCGTTTTTTCCTTACTACAAATATTCTATATGATGCACTTCTCACTCCCAATCTGGGCATCGGTATTTGTATAGGCAACAGAGTGACACTCTTTGCCGATTGGATGCATGCTTGGTGGAGCAATCGGGAGCATCGTCGTTATTGGAGAGTGTATGGTGGTGATTTCGAGGTGAGGTATCAGCTTGGCGGCGGCAGAAGCACCAACCCTTTATCCGGACATAGAGTCGGGGTATATGCCTCGATCATGACTTACGATTTCCAATTTGGCAGGAGCCATACGGGAGTTATCGGCGACAAATATAATTATGCGGCAGGAGTCTCCTACGGCTACAGTGTGCCGATAGCCCGCAGGTTTAACATAGATTTTGCCATAGGGATTGGATATATGTGGGGTAGATACATGAAACAGCATCTTGAAGACGATCACGATGTCTGGCAGTCTACACATGTACGCCACTGGTTCGGTCCCACCCGTGCGGAGATCGGTCTGACCTGGATGATCGGCGCAGGCAATGTCAACGTAAAGCGGGCAAAGAACAACCTCTATGATGAGAAAGGAGGTGGAAAATGATAAAACCGAAGTGTTTGATTATTTCGTTGGCACTGATGCTTCTGGCTTCAGGTTGCGATCATCGTGAGCTGTGCTATGACCATAGCCATATGGAGCAGGTGAAAGTGATGTTCGACTGGAAGAACGCTCCTGAAGCCGATCCGTCAACAATGGTGGTTCATCTCTATTCCGAAACCGGAGAGCATCTCAGTCGCTATGAATTTACCGACAGAAACGGCGGTCATCTAAGTCTCCGTCCGGGCAGATATATGGTTCTTTTCCATAATGGCGAGATGGAGAATGTAAAAGAGCGTAATCAGGAGAAGCATCCTGAATATGAACTATTCACTCCTGAGGCGGATCTTTTGGAACCTATGTCGCGCGATATGACTGCACCGCCACGCCCATCGGAAGTGGCGGATGAGCCGGTCAGAAAAGCTCCTGAACAAGTATGGGGCGGGCGATATGACGAAATCGAGGTGCGATCGGGAGAGGAGGGGCAGACCGTGACTCTTGTGCCCGTGGAGGCGACCGGACATTTTACAGTCGTGATAAATGATGTAGAGAATCTTGAAGAGAATTATGATTTGAGTGCTTCGATATCCGGAATGGCGGAGAGCTATAGTCCGGCATCGGGAGACATGACTGGAGAAAAGGTGACTTTCCCGTTGTCGTTGGAGTATACCGACAGCCATACGCTCACTGCGCGTTTCTATTCGTTTGGACATTGCCCGACCGAAGAGGGAGTTCACATTTTTTCAGTCTACACATCAGAGAAAATCTACTACAACTTTGATGTCACCGGGCAGTTGCATGAAGCTGCCGACCCCCACAATATCCTAATAGTGATCAACGGACTTAAACTGCCTACAGCGCAGACTGGCATGTCTCCGTCGGTCGATGACTGGAGCGATGTGGAAGACATTTATATAGAGATGCAGTAGGTTGGTGTCACGGACGTCTTCTTAAAACTAATACACGTTATATAAAACTTCAAATCGCAAGATATAAAACAAAAAATAAACTGATAGAAAAATGAAACCGACAGTAAAACTATCCGGAGCATTCCTGATCGGTGCCCTTGGGCTCACTTCATGTGTCACCGATGAATTGCAGGAAGCCAACACGGGAGAAGCTATCACGTTTACCTCTCAGGTGAGCCGTGCCACTCCCACAACCCTAAAGAATCTTGACGGATTCTATATTTATGCCGACGCACAGGGATATACTAATATGTTTCTCAGTGGAAAGAAGGTAACAAAAGAGGGGGCGGAAGATTCCAACATATATGTACTTGACGAAAAAGTGACCTGGCCGTCGGATGTTGATAAGATTTCTTTCTGGGGATACGGACCGCTCGACGCCAACACCTATCTGAAACCGGAAATTTCTGCACAATCGCAAAATCTTAACAACTTCAAGGTTGCGGCGTCCTGGCAGACAGGAGGCAAAGACCAAAAGGATTTTGTGGTCACATTTGCCGAAGCTGAAAAAAAACCTGGCAACCAGGTGCCGCTCGAATTCCATCATGCATTGTCGCAGATTGAACTCAAGGCGAAGATCGGTGCTAATCCGGAGACGGGACGTCGTGTCTATATCAAGGGAGCCTGGTTTGTCAATATCAATTCTGCAGGCGATCTTCGGTTTAAATCAGATGCGGCTGCAGAATATCATCACATGAACTGGACAGGTCAGGATATGCCCACATATTACGGATGCTATCTCGGCACCAGGGCGAGCCTCTCCTCCTCAGAGTCTACTACCATAATCGGAGATGTGGGAGGAGTGAACACCAGCCTGATGCTTATTCCCCAGGAAGTTAATAAATATGTATTCCCGTCCGCCAATGTCTTGAACGATGATTTAGCTTTGGCAAGCGACCAGAAGCCCGGTGCTTACATTCTTGTGTTGTGCCGCATAGAGACACATCATAATACAGCCGTGACAGATGACGGACAGGCAAAAAATCCTGCTATCAAACCCGATCCTGACAATCAGGGTCATACACATCAGCTTTATCCTATCATAAAAGATAGCGAAGGCAATCCGATATATAAAGATGAGGCTTATGGTTACGTATGTGTGCCGGTTGACATCAATTGGGTACCGGGACGTAAATATGTATATACATTGGAGTTCTGTGGCAGGGGCAGTGGTGCCGGTCAATATGCTCCAACTGATATTCCAGACGTTCTTCCTAATGATGATAATAATGTCAATAATCCGGATGCAGACGGGAAGAAGCCCGGCGATTACGTGCTCGACAACGAGATTTCATTCTCAGTGACTGTGTCAGCTTGGACAGAAGTCCCTGTCGAGAACAAGATGCATTGATCTGTCTGTATGACCAAGAAACAAATCTTGATAGCTACTATTATTTGAATACTATAAATTTGGAGGGGGATGCCCGGCGGTATCCCCCTGCCGATATTTTTCCCGAGACCGGGAGAGAAATGATTAGCATATTAACAGCTATTTGAATCTCAAGACTATGTATTGTTCCAGATATTTCCGATTTATTTCAGTGATGCTTGCGGGATCTGCAGGCGCCTTGATGACAGGGTGTCAGGATTCTCCGTTCTATGACCGCACCGCCTCAGACAGCCCCTATCCGGTCTTTAGGGTGGATGTCTCATCGTCGTGGACTGCAGGTACACGTGTTACGCGTGGTGCTGACACAGAGATTTTGATCAACCGTGTTGCAGAGAGCGTGACAGACGATGATCTTTATCTTGTAGCGGAGGTTACCGATCTAAACAGCGGCAACCTTGAAACGGTGCAGAAGCCTGAGACGCGAGGCACAAGAATAACCGGACTGGAAAAATATGGCGAGGCATACGGACGCAGTTTCGGTCTATATGCTGTGTGCTACACTGATAAAGAGGAAAAAACCGACTGGAGCGATATAACGGATCCGGTGAAGCCCAATGTGGCTAACAACGCTAAAATTGCCTGGGGAACGGATGGCGTGGCATCCGCCACCGATCTCAGTTGGCCCGGGTCGGGCAGGGTGCGGTTTATGGGATATGCTCCATATTCAGATGGGGGAGAGGATGGTAATTACGGTGTCAAACCATCATCTGAAACCGAATCGCCCACAATTTCGTTTGTTGTCAACAATGAAGTGAAGAGTCAGGTAGACTTGCTAACAGCGGTTGCCGATTGCAATGGTGCCGGAGGGCAGCAGGTGAATTTGAATTTCGGTCATGCATTGTCTGCCATATCGTTTAAGACGGGTGATGCCATGCTTGCCGGCACGGTCACAAAGATTGAGGTGGCGGGAGTGAAAGGCGCTGGTTCTCTCAATATGCTGACAGGCAAATGGACAACTTCGGGAGATGACAAGACATATACAATAAGCTTGGAGAAAAGCCTTGGAAATAAAAACGATGCCGACAACAATCCTTATACGGGAGGTGGACAACTTATTGCCGGGGGAGAGACTGAAGATAAGAAAGACGATACTCTCACTATGTTTATGATTCCCCAGCAGTTGACCTCTGACGCGCGGATCTCCATGACATTTACCGACAATACGACCAAGGAGGAATGGACTCTCACAGCCCCGATTGGAACTGCATCTAACGGTGACGGGGCGTCAACCCCCAAGGCATGGGAGGCTGGTAAACTTTACACATACTCTATTTCTACTACAGGAATTGTCATCACCCCCGTGGTAGAGATACAGGGGATTAAGAAAGTCGAGGCGGACGACAATGGAGAGTCGAGAGAATATCATGTGCCCTACACTGGAGTTTTGCGAAATCTTTCGCTTTCAGCCTATCTCAAGATCGATCAGGCAGATAAGAAGACGGTATACGTAGCCGACAAATACAAGCTTGAATATGCTTTGGCAGATGGAGAATTTACAGAGTTTGCAGGAGATGGTCTGGTATGGGAAGACGCCACTGCAATGACTGTTGCTGAAACGGATGAAACAACTGTTCCGCAACCACGTGCCATAAGGATGATTAAGTTCCCGGCACAGAATGTTTTTGAGACAGCTATGAAATTGCAGGCAACCTCAGAGCCGGGCACGGAGGATAATCCTTACGACCTGACAGGCGGGGGAGAGACAGCCAACTGCTATATGATCAACGAGGGTCGTTACGGATGGTTCAGATTTCCTTTGTATTATGGCAATAGCAGGGGGAAAGGTGGTGCAGAAAACGAGTCGGCATACACACTGAACGACAGAGATCCCAATCATGAACCAGGAATGACTTTCTTTGTTGACCATAATAACAAAAAGATTACAAATGGAAACATAGTAGAGCAACAGAAACAATATTGGGGAAGCTTTATAGATCTTCCGGATACGAAGGCAGAGTTGCTCTGGCAAGATTCGCCTGGACTTGTTGATAAGGTCAAGCTCGAAAAGAATGGCACTGACAGCTACATAAAGTTTTATGTTGACAAGCATACACTTGCCCGAGGTAATGCGGTCATAGCGCTTCTCGATGGCGTTCCGGAGCATAAGGGAGATGTCGTCTGGAGCTGGCATATATGGGTCACTGACCAGAAATGGAATGGCAATACTGTTGAATTTAAGTCTTCCCGCGAAAATGAAAGTGATGGCATTACATATTCATTTGTGCCTTCTACCCTTGGCTATTGTGACAGACATCGTGGAGAAGAAAAAAGGACGATAAGGTTAAGAGTCAAATTCGATATGATTAATGCCCTGGGTGATAATATAGTTGCCGATAAGTTTGTCTTTAAAGAGAATGGCAGCTATACATACTCTGAGAATGGGAGCACCGTCTCCCTTATTCAAGACGGCATCGAGGCATCGATAGCAGGCGACAACACATATTATCAGTGGGGTCGTAAGGACCCTATGCTCGGTGGAGTCTATGACGCGAAGGAAACTATTTATTACTCATTCAATGTTGCTGCCAACAATGGGAATGATTTCACGCACAAAGGGGAATTTACAATGAAAAACAAAAGGATATTTGATTGCTTGCCCGGTACCGACAGCAGTGGGCACTCATATGTGTTCGGTCCGTCAGTACCTACTAACGGTCTGAATTTAGGGGAGGCAATTACACATCCACAGTGGTTTGTGATGGGAGAAGATAAGGAGGTTGATGGATTGAACTATCGGTCTCATTGGCATAATTACACCAAGACGGATTCGCATAATGAACAGAGTGAATATATGGAAGCAGGGGGATCTATGTATAATACGTGGAATTCCAGTGCATCAGAACCCGGGATAGAGGGTAATACAAAAAAGGAGAAAAAAACCATCTATGATCCCTCTCCGGCAGGTTATCATATCCCGCCGGCAATTGCTTTTAAAGGTATGGTGAACGCAGGTGCTTATTATGCGGATAATCGTTATGATAAAGAGAATGATTTACCATGGAGTGAGGATGAGAGATGCTGGAGCGTATCCAACGGTAGTGGAAGATCTGTGAAACTCTATGCCGTAGGACTCAGGGATATGAATCTTAGAAAAGGTTATATAGCCGGTCTGGATGGTCGTCTTAAGGGTAAAACCTGGGCATCGTTCAGTATGCTTACCTATATTGTATCATGCAATCTTAACACAGATTCACGAAATAGGCAGACGTTGATATTTTATCTTGATAGAAGAGGGCGAATTGGATCAGATTCAAAATTTGATTCAAACCCTGAAGGAAAGGAATCTGATACTGATTTGAATTGTGGATGTTGCGCCAGCTCGAATAATTCATATGGTATGTCGGTATGGCCTGTAGCCGATGATTAGTAAATTGACGATCGGTGAAATTGTATCGGTCGTGATGTTGCGGATAATCGTGATTTCTGATTCTCTCTTTCCAAGAATATTGATTAGGGGTATAATCCTCTTGAGAAATGTACTAACCGGCGCTCCCACTTCAACGCAGGTGCGTCGCCTCTCGGCGACATCATCCTTTTGCTATAGAGCTATTGTCGTATAAAAAGAGCCGCGACACCATCACGGCATGCGGCTCAGAGATAACTAAATTTCTTAACTGAAAAGAAATCACTTTTCGCTACAAAATTAATAAAAATTCCCCACAAGTGAAATAAAATGACAATGAATTTCACCGTGCATGCCACCAAGGCACGTTAAAGCACCCCTGAGTAGCCGGTCTTGGCATGTATCCTGATCGGCAATCTCATGCAAGGCTGCACCTCTACAAAACACATCCGGGAAGTTGATTATATTCTCTGTCTTTCGGAAGTTAGTCATAATGGTAAGATAAATTAGTATATACAACATCCGGCATCGGGTCTTTGATTAACCGATGCCGGATGTTGTATTGATTGGAAGTTAAATCCCGGAGCCGAGGATATAGGCTTCTTCGAGCGCAGGGTGACCTTCGATGTCCCCGATCTTCATGACGCCTCCGGCATAAATCTCTTTGATGTTTTCCCAGCCGAGATGTCTGAGCAGTGCATGATAGTAATGTTTCACAGCCTCGAAATTGTCGTCAGTATCTCCTTCGGCAGCCATAAGCATGACACAATGCTGCATAGGCATGGCATAGTTTGATGTCTTTTCCTGCACTGCAAAAAGGCGGTCGATCGCCATTTTGAGCTGGGCAGTGATAGTCCAGTAGTAAAGCGGTGTGGCAAAAACGAGGATATCCGCTTTCTCAAAAAGGGGATATATTTTGAGCATGTCGTCTTTCTGGACGCATGGGCTGTCTGGGTCTTTTCCTCCACCGAGGCATCCGAGACAGGGATGTATATTCATTTGCTGAATATTGAAGGCGGTGACTTTATGCCCTGCCTTTTCAGCGCCTTTAGTAAATTCCTCTACAAGGCGCGATGTATTACCATTGTGACGGGGACTTCCGTTGAGTATCAGAATGTTCTTTGTCATATCATTAATGATGTCAGATTGTTTCTACGGTATTTTCAAGAGGACAAAATGTATTGTGCCACGGCGCGTAGGGTTTGACGCCGGGAGAGGGGTACCTATATTGGTATATTTTACATGATAGATTTTGCTGATAATTTTCAAGTTGTCACCATTCTTTCATTTTTTAATGGTATCGGAGTTCTGATTGTAGGCTTTGGCTACGCATTTCCACTCGCCGTTGAGCTTTAGCAGAAGCAGGAAGTCGGTGAAGTCTATGCGGCCACCCCAGCCCTCTTCGAGCACTCGGACTACGGCGACTGTCTCCTCGACGGCAAGCACATCCACGCGGGCATTGAAATTATCACCTGCTCCTACAGTATCGACGTTGTGATAGAACTGGTTGATTGAGCCGTGTTCAAGCACACCGTCGAGGATGCCGAACAGCACGGCATCGGTTGTAAACAGTTCCTTGGCGTATGTACTGTCGCCTTCGGCAACGCTTTTCACAAATTTCATTGCGGCTTCTTCAACTGCGGCATATTCTTTGAGTTTGTCTCTCATATCTTTCTGAAATTAAAATTATTTTATCTGATGCAAAGTTACAGCCGTAACCCGGTGTAAACAAGTGCCGAAAAATTTTTCGGGTATAGAAAAATTTTTCGGTATTCTGATTTTCAGCAATATTGACTAACTTTGTGGCTGATAATTTTGCCTGCGGCATCGCGCACCGGCTTTCAGCCGACATGCGCTAAATTTCAACCGCGAATGTTTTGCATTTGCACAAAAACAATGATATGGCATACGAAAAGAAAATACCCGTTGACCTTGATTGTCCACTACGCCTGACAATGAGCCTTATAGAATCGAAATGGAAATCGTGTATTCTTGACGAACTACGCTCCGGCAATGCTATGCGCCCCAGTGAGATTCATAAATGCCTGCCTGAGGCTGCTCCGCGAGTGCTTGACATACAGCTCAAAGAAATGGTAGAGGATGGTCTCGTAGTGAAAACAATCTATCCGGAATTGCCGCCGCGTTCAGAATATAGGATTACTGAACTTGGTCAGTCTCTTATTCCGATTATCGACCAGATGCTTAGATGGGGAGTAGAGCATTTCGACATTTTCGAGCGGAAATACGGCAAGCGTTAATCTCGTAACCTTCAAAGAACTCTTCGTATGCAAAAGTAACAATAAAACGGGAGATTTTGAAATGAATCTCCCTGATTTTTTCTTTATCATATAGGTTTTTCCGTAAAAGCGATTTTATCCGTCGGCACACCATCGTACAAAAGAATTTTGAACGAACGTGTGCCGACTACCGCATAAGCTGAGAAAAGGGCTTTGCCTCACACCTAAACAACTGTTTAGACTAATGAGGCAAGGCCCATTTCTTTTGTGCTTATGCCAAAGAGGTGCTTTTACGAAATCGGAAAAGCGTCGTGTAGGGAAAGAGTGTA
>CAMTMX010000042.1 GCA_947073495.1 uncultured Porphyromonadaceae bacterium | reverse complement strand
CGAAACAATAGGTCAACTCTTTTCACTCCTCTGAATGAACGGCTGACAGCCACTGATGCAACTTTTCACGTCACACGTATTTATAATCAGAGAGATCAGAGAACTGAGCAGATTACCCCAGCACATGGCTACAAGTCCGAGAGGCACAGTGGCACATAATATGACAACTCCGATGCATTTTTTCCAGATTTCAAGCTTTAGGAACAGATCGCTTCTGCCTTTTACTTGCAAGAGGTTTAGGTTTATCGCATGGATCGGATACCACATCATGCTGAGACAGATTATCTGCAACAGCACTGCTGCGAATTCCCATTTTTCTTTGAGTGTTATTATTATAAACGGATGAGCAACCGCCGCGAGTCCTATCATCAGTGGAAAAAAAACAAAGGCTGATAGACGTAGAAATCTTCTGTAGACATCACGTAGCCGATCATCATCATCTTGTATTGTACATAGTATGGGAAATGTAACCCTCTGAATTACACCGGAGACATTTGATGATGGGAACTGTGCAAATTGAGCTGCGCGCGTGTAGTATCCAAGATCAGAAGCGTTGAACACCTTTCCGATAACGATCAAATATATATTATTATAGAGGGTGTCAAGAATACCGGAAATCGCTAATTTTGAACCGAATCCGAACAGTTCACGGAACGAATTCCAGGAGTATGTCCATTTCGGTCGCCATTTGGAGAATACCCAAAGCAGCCCGACATTTACGGTGAGGTTTGTAAGCTGGTACCAAACTATCGACCAGACTCCGTAGCCCGTGTATGCCATTGTTATGCCGACAACACCGGAAACTATCGCTGCAGAGAAGGATGCCTTAGCCTGGGTCTTGAAATCTATCTTTACTGTGAGAAGTGCACGTTGAACGACCACGAATGAATTGATTAGCACACTTAGGGATATCAGGCGCGTAAGGGGCGTGAGTATGGGTTGGTTATAGAATCTTGCGATAAGCGGTGCGCAGAAAAACAATATCAGATAAAGAACGATGCCGACACCTATATTGAAATAAAAGACAGTGGAGTTATCAACCTCAGAGCGGTCCTGCTTACGGATGAGAGCCTGTGAGAAACCGCTATCCACAAGCGACTGCGAGACAGCGATGAAGACTGCGAGCATTCCAACGAGACCGTAATCGTCAGGGGTGAGGATACGCGCCATGATGATCATGACTACGAATGCGATACCCTGAACGGAGAAGCGTTCGAGCGTGCTCCAGAGAGTGCCTTTGAATGTCTTTTGCTTTAGTGATTCCACTATAGGTTTTATCGGGATGGATTCTTTGGGGATTTTCCGCCCTGTGGACGGAACACACGACAAAAAAAGCTATTCGATTTGTGCTTTTGTGCTTTTGTTTTTGATCACCTTCGACAAACCGGCTTCGCATCCTTATGCAGACTCCCCACTGATTGTCAATTTCCCATTATCTATTAAATCCCGTTATATGGGGCTATGACTTATCCGCCTGTTCTTTGGGAGTTGGGCTTATCTCCCTTTGTTATATGGGGCTTTTGTGCGGTTGTTTTTTGAGATGACAAAAGAATATGCGGTTGGGAATGATTCGGTTATTCTGGAGAGAGGTTGAATTCGGAAGCGAGTCCGTTGTCACGGAGTATCCATCTTTTGAATGCAGCAAACGGACTGCTGTCGGCTATCGCTTTACCGAGTTTTGTTTTGTAGTCTTGCTTTGACAAACCATCCGAAGCCGAGAGATAGCTTAAGAGATTTTCTTTGAAATTAATAATTTCCAGTTGCACCCGAGTCAGCAGATTAGCTGCCTCACGATTACGTATCGCAGTGCCGGTTCCGTTGTATATACGATCAAGAAGCAATATAGTATTGTCCGTTTCCTTCTGGTACATAGACACATCTGCCATTGGGTTTTGATTTATGACCGCATGCGCAACGAGTTTGTCATCCTCTTCCAGCCGGTATATTATCCAATAGTCAACCAGACATTCGGGATTCGCACAATTCAAAAGATTTGAATCCCGCTTTTTGAATGTATCGTTTTTGGTATAATTGCAATGCCCACAGGCATAGTGAAGATTGTTCCAGTCGAATTTTAAATCTTTATCACCACCATGTTCATGGAAATGCTCCACATTGATAGTAGTGAGAAGTGTGTCCTCACACAGATAGCATTTGTTGTGGGAATCCTCGTATAAAGCCAAGACAACATCCTCCTCACGATATGACCCGTTTGCCTTTGCTTTTTCTTTGGCAAGGGATTGGGGCGCTTCCTTTCGTTTGGTGATGTTGATCATATCAATTTCTTAATATTCTGAAGCTTCATGGTCAACCATTTGTTTTTGAGTTCAAGTGGCTGAAATGAAGGGAGGGAGTCCATTTTCTTATCAAATGCAGCTATCGCCTTTTTGTCTTCATCCGTGAGTTTTTCCTTAGAAAGGATTTCCCCAATTTCTTCCAATTCCCGGATCACGACATCTGAGTAATTACTCTCATTATAGAAACCTTCAATAATATTGGAATAGCTGAAATTTGAAAAATCTTCAAATCTTTTATGACTGCCAAGATCGTATATCACAGCATTTTCTATGGATGAAAGCACGAATGGAGAGTGAGTGGTAACGATAAACTGCAGATTAGGGAAAAGTTTTGTAAGGAAAGGCAATATTTTCTTTTGCAACTCTACATGCAGATGGGTTTCGATTTCATCAATTATAACGATTCCGGGCATGTCGTAAGTCAACACAGGATCGGTGCTCATTCCCAACATTATTTCAGAAATGATGGCTATTATTGCAGAATAGCCGTCAGACAATTGCGTGAACGAGTAAGGTTCCTTTCCTTTCTCCTGTATCTCGAAATTGAAATCCTTGGTCAGGAATTCAAGTTTAAAGTCCTTATGTCCCAACAATTGTGCCAAAGCATCATCTAATTGAGAAAACCATTTCTCTATTTTTTGCTCCTCTTCGGTATCCTTACGCTGATTTGCGAACGCAGACTGAGTTTTCAGATTTACAAGCATCTGAATAAACATCTTTCCATGCTCCTTATTTGCAATTTTTTTTGGTCCGTCGGGAGTGATGAAATCTTCTTTCCTACGCGCTCCAAATTCATAAATAAGAAAATCTCCGTCTGCCACAGCTGCATAATAATCCCAATGTTCTGCACAATCGGGAATCACATGCATGGCTCCACAAAAATCTTTTATATTTTTATAAAGCGATCCTGCATACGATTCATTGAGTTTAAGCAAATCTCTTGTTTTATCGAGATTGGCGTTTTTGGCATAATGCAGAAACATGCTCAATGGCTTTCCTCCTTCGCGACAATTTAGAGTATTGTATAACTCTCTGACAAAGGTGGTCTTACCCACACCGTTATCTCCGGTTATGATAAGATGCACCGGTTTATCCTCCGGTTTACCCAACTCAATATTGCAATCTTTTATATTGCGTACCCCTTGAGTACGGATATTGTGGATGTAACATTGTTTTAATATGTCGCTTTGAAGTGTCATTATAGTCTAAATATATTTACACAAAGGTAATTAATATTTTATATAGTCACAATATGGATTCCCTATTTTTTATGTGAGGTTCTAATTTATTTAGGTATCAAATCAGAGTGCTGAGTTATGAAGTAGATTAACCCACTAATGACTAATTCTCTAATGACTACTGACCAATCCGCTGATAGGCTATGATTCGGGGAGGAAGTGGGGGCGGTAGTGGTCGTATTCGAGGAGGAGGTGTTTAAGTTGGTCGCTGGTCGCCGGTCGTTGGTCGTTGGATGTCGATGCGGATGCCGATGTGGATGTCGATGCGGACGTCGATGCGGATGTCGGTGCCGATGTCGGTGCCGATGCGGACGCGATATATCGCGTCCCTACTGATGTTTGTTTTGTTGTTCCGACTGTCGAAGTTTCGGAACCGGTGAGGAGGGTGATGCCTTGGAGGTAGTCGGCGCGGCTGTTGCGGATTATGGCGCTGAGGAGGAGTATGAGTGCCCGTGTCGAGGGGGAGGTGATGTGTCGCTGTCGACGGTCGAAGCGTTCGGCAGCGGCGACGTAGCCTTCGTTGTTGCCGAGTATGTGGTTTGCCGCCATGAGAAGTGCAGCCATTTTTGCCTCTATCTTTGGATTATCGAGTTTCACCGCCTCCATGCGGCGACAGAAGATGGTCAGTTCGTTGACCGACTTGCCGGGCAACGGTTGATCTTGGCTGTAGCTGCGGAGTGCCGTGAGAAGTTTGGGGACGAAAGCATCGATCTGGTCGTAGCCTCGTTTCGATTTTTTTGAGAACTCAAGAACACGGACATATTTCGCTTTTATATCGTAGATTACAGTACCGAGATTCTGGGTGACGGCAAGTACTACGTTTCCTGATGTGCTTTTGGGTTTCGGCATATAGTAGCCGACAAGTCCCGGGAAGGTGCCCTCCACTATTTCCACTTTGTCACCAAATTCGAGGTCTATGTCTTCAATCGAGAAGAATGGAAGCTCGTTTCTGTAAGCCATCGCTATACGGCGGAAGGCGTACATCTTTGCGTCGCTCATTATGGCGTATCTGCCTTCGGCACCGTGGTTGAAAACGAATGAGAATCCGTTTTGCATGCCACACAGGTGCTTGACGGTGTCAAAGTCGCCTCTGACGAAGACGTATTGGTAGACAAGGGGGGATTCTATCTTGATGAACTTCCCCTCGCGATGCACCACCTTGACGATTGTGGGGGCAAAGAGGTCGAGTTCTGCGTTTTCGGAACGATTAAAGCGGTCTACGACGGCTTCGGCCGACTGCTTGACCCCGGAGGGAACAGACTTGACATAACGGAGTATGTACCATTGTTTCTGCCTGTCGGGAGCAGCCATTTTGGGAGGGGTTTATAAGATATAGGGGTATATTTTTATTTGGCTTGATTTGAGACACATATTTGTATAACAGCAAGTTAAACAAGTCGTCAAATCAAACTTCCGAAAACTTGGGGACATAGACCCAAGTTGAAAACACGGTGTTATCCTGAATGGATATGCCTATTATTTCTGCAAAGATAATAATAATTTTTGAGATAAGCGCCATTTTCCACATTTCTTTAGACCATAGCACATTTTTTACGACCAGGAACCAGGGAACTATTTTTTATAAGACCAGGAACCAGGGAATGTTTTAGACCAGGAACCAGAGGAATGTTTTTGACCAGAGAACCAGAGAACGTTTTAGACCAGGAACCAGAGGACTGTTTTTGACCAGAGAACCAGAGAATGTTTTAGACCAGGAACCAGAGAACGTTTTAGACCAAGTGCCAGAGAACGTTTTAGACCAGGAACCAGAGGACTGTTTTTGACCAGAGAACCAGAGAACATTATATTATTGTTCGCTGGTTCCTGGTCTATTCCATTGTTCGCTGGGACTATGGTCTGCCCATGTTCGCTGGTTCCTGGTCTATCAACTTGTTCGTTGGTCAGAGGGAGGAGATGATCAGGGAGTTGGCACGGTCTATCACGGAGGTTTCGAGCGAGGCGAGGTAGATGCGGGTGGTGATTTCGGAATCGTGCCCCATTCCTTCGCTTATGACGCTCAATGGCACCCCTTTTGATTTCGCCGCCGACGCCCAACTGTGGCGCGCGACGTACATGGTGAGCCTGTCAGGGGTATTCAATTTTGTACCTATCATTCTGAGACTCCTGTTTATATAATATGCGGCATTGCGATAGGCGAACAGTTCGTTGATGCCGATATTGCGAATAATGGGGAGGAGATAACGGGAGCTATTTTCAGGATACTTGTCGAGTATTGTCTGCATCTCTTTGGTCCATGCGATGGTGAGTATTTTTCCTGTCTTGTGCCGCCGATATGTCACATATCCCTCCCTGAGGTCATCCTTCCTAAGAAACGCCATATCGATAAAGCTCATACCCCTAAGATAGAAACTCAGCATAAACATGTCTCGGGCATAGTCGAGGCGCGGATCTTCCGACAGGTTCATGGTCTTGATCTTACGGATCGAACGTAGCGGCAACGCCCTTTTCACGGTTTTGTCTACCCCTGTATACACATGCCTGAACGGGCGGCGGTCTTCTATCACCTCCTGCTCCACCATCCTGTTGTAAACAGCCCTCAGGATACGGATATAGAATGAGACAGTATTCGGTGTGACTCCCCGTTGCGTGAGCCACGCCTCGTATGCCTCCATAGTCTCGGTGGAGACAGCATCTATCAACATGTCTTTCCCCTCCCTGAATTTTCCGAAACTGTTTAGAGCCGCATTGTATGTGCGCGCCGTACCCTGCTTCCCGTTGCCTTTCATATTTGCAATCAGGGTTTTCATATACCTGAACAGGGAATAACGGCTGACGTAGGATTTATATTCAGCAACCACATCCCCGACTGTGTATACCGCTCCACCTGCATCAAGACCGTTTATGATTTTGCTTATCCTCGTCTGCTCGGCAATTACAGCCCCTTTTATCATAAGCAGGTATTTTGCCCGAGGGGTGTCTGCGGCAGATATTATAGTCCCCTTCTCATTGTTCCACTCTTCAGGATATATGTGATAGCCAGTGTTTATACGGCGTGTTTTCCTGCCTACTATTACCCGGAAGAAGATCGTTCCCTCGCGACCTGCCACAGACGAGCCGCGGAATTGTATTTTTACAGATGCCATACAGAGTTTTTTACGCAAATTTACTGACAACAAATGAGGAGTGGGAACGTTGAGATTGTATATCACATATTCAACTTTCGCAAGCGAAAGTTGAGGGTTATGGGGTTATGGGGTTAAAGGGTTATGGTTGTGGACTACGGGGTTATGGGGTTAAAGGGTTATAGTTGTGGACTACGGGGTTATGAGGTGAAAGGGTTATGGTTGTGGGATACGAGGATACGTGGTTAAAGGGTTATGGTTGTGGGTTAGAAGATTAATCTCCAATTGTAGATATATGGGGTTTCTTAAAGGATCATATTTAAATATAACCCTTTAACCCTTAACCTTCAACCATTAAGCAAGCTTGAAAAACTTAAATAATAAATATGACAAGACTATGACTGAGAAAACAATTTACCTTGCCGGGGGATGCTTCTGGGGCACGGAGCACTTCATGAAACTTGTGGCAGGAGTGGTTGACACAGAAGTGGGGTTCGCCAACAGCATTGTGCCAAACCCGAGTTATAAAGAGGTATGCACAGGCACCACCAATGCAGCCGAGACTGTGAAGGTGGCGTATGACGCCGACACTGTGTCGCTCCCTTTCCTTCTCGAGCTATATTTCAAGACGATCGACCCTACAAGCCTTAACAAACAAGGTGGCGACCAAGGCACCCAGTACCGCACGGGTATATATTACACGGACCCTGCCGACAAACCGGTGATAGAGAAAGCCGTTGCCGGGCTTGCTCAGGAATATTCCAAGCCTGTCGTGATAGAGGTGATGCCTCTGCAGAATTTTTATGACGCAGAGCAATATCATCAGGACTATCTTGACAACAATCCGGGGGGATATTGCCACATCGACCCTTCGCTCTTCAAGCTTGCAAGGAATGCGAGGGATCCGTTTTCCGTTGCACGTTGACCGTTGTACGGATGGGAACAAAAGCTGCGCTTTTGAACGCGACAGCTCCGCGCTGATGAATAACGGCGGCAGTCAGATGTCTCTGACTGCCGCCGTCTTTTTGGGGGTTAGGATTGAGGGTTAACCCCATAACCTTTTAACCCCATAACCCTCAACTTTCGCAAGCGAAAGTTGAATCAATATGTGATCTGATCCCAGGCGGGAGGATTCACTCCGAGGAGATGACGCACGAAGAAATCGTAGCGTTTGTGGTCTCCAAACTCACCGCCGAGAGTGTGTGCCACTCCGGGAAGAACCACGAGTTCGAAGTCTTTGTTAGCCTTGATCAGTGCGTCAACCACCTGCATTGTGGATGCCGGATCCACGTTGTCGTCAAGTTCTCCTACAACAAGCATGAGAGGACGGGTGAGAAGATGAGCGTTCTCCACGTTTGAAGCCTCGATATAGCTTTCGTCTATAGGATATCCGAGCCATTGCTCGTTCCACCATATCTTGTCCATACGGTTGTCCTGGCACCCGCATGCAGAATAAGCAGCCTTGTAGAATTCAGGATGACGGAGCACCGCAGTGGTTGATTCCTGACCGCCGGCAGACGCACCATAGATGCCAACCTTGTCAAGATCGAGGTAAGGATATTTCTCACCTGCCGCCTTGATCCATGCGATATGGTCGGGAAGTCCGGCGTCTACGAGGTTCTTGTAGCAAACATTTTCAAACTCACGGCTGCGGAAAGACGTGCCCATGCCGTCGACCATCACCACGACAAATCCCAATTCAGCCAACGCACTCATGTTGCGGTTGAAACCGATGAACGATTTGGGAACATACTGATCGCCGGGGCCCTGATAGATATATTCCACTACAGGATATTTCTTGGTCTCGTCGAAGTTTGACGGCCGATAGATCACGCCCCACATGGGGGTCTTGCCGTCGCGTCCTGGAGCCACGAACACTTCGGGAGCCTTCCAGCCGGCAGCGAGCAGCGCAGAGAGATCAGCCTCGGCAACCTTCATGAGCTCCTTGCCGTCAGTAGCGTCGCGAAGCACGGTGACAGGAGCATCGTTCACTGTGGAATAAGTATCCACAAGGTATTTGAAATCAGGAGAGAATGTAGCCGAGTGAGTACCCTTTGCAGGAGTAAGGTCAGTCATTCCTGTGCCGTCGAAATTGATCACATAGTAGCGGATGAAATAAGGATCCTCATCCTTGTTGACACCATTTGCAGAGAAATATATCTTATTGTTCTTCTCGTCGACGTTGATAATGTTGCGCACATACCAGTCTCCCTTTGTGATCTGATGGGTGGGCTTGCCGGTGGCGCGGTCATACATATAGAGGTGGTTGTAGTTGTCGCGCTCGCTGCTCCAGATAATTCTCTTGCCGTCGTCGAGCTTCTTGCGGAATATGCGGCTATAATTCACATACTTGTCATGGCTTTCTTCCACAAGAGGACGCACGCTTCCGTTTTCAGCCGACATTTCGAGCACACGGTAATTCTTGTGTCCACGTTCGTTGTATTCAAAAGTAATCCCCTTGCTGTCAGCATTCCATTCAGGACCATAGATTTCATACTGACTGTTGAACAGTTTTGTGTCTGGCACGAGTTTCTCGCCGCTTTCAATGTCTACAATCACAGGGAGTTTGAACCGGAGTTCATCACCGGGTTTAGCATACTCCTGTTTGTGGAGGACAGGCTGGCTGCCCTGTGCCGGAGAAGACTCCACATAATATACATATCTCTTCTCAACAGACTTGATCTTATTGAGAGCCACCTTTTTGCTGTCGGGCGACCAATAAATATAAGAAGAATAATAGTTTGCGAGAGTTCCGTCTTTAGTCAACTGGTTCTCCTTGCGGGTGGAGTTATCCTTCACCCAAAGGTTGTTGTCGCGAACAAAAGCTGTATATTTTCCATCGGGAGAAACCATCGGTTCTGCATCCTTCTCCTCGTCTACCACCATCCAGTGGGGATATTCGGGAGCCGGGGGCACTGCACCACGGTTTTCAAGTTTACCGTTCTTCTTATTTACATACATCCACATTTTTCCGTCGCGGTTAAACCAAAGGGTGTCTACACCACGAGACACATTAAGGCGTTCGAGACGCAGATCCTCGGGCTTGACGTTTTCCACGCCCTGTGCCTTGAGAGCCGAGGCAAGAGCCTTGTGATCGAACATCGCACGAGGCTTGCGCTGCTTCGCGTCGATCACAGTGTATTCCCTGGCACCGTCCTGCTTGTCTGCCACATACCAGAAGCTGTTGGCGCCGTTTATCCACTGGGGATAAATTCGGGCGTTGGGGACTTGCCCATAGTTGTACTTCTTAGCCAGACCGTAAGCACGGTTGTAATCTTCAAGCGTGCCCTGCGCCATGACGCCAAGTCCGGACGCAATCATTAAGGCAGAAAGAATCAGTTTTGAATATTTCATGCGCTTAGAGTTTTAAGTTTAGTTAGTTATTAATATTATGCCTTTTGTTCTGAATTGGATGTGGGTGAGAAGATATTTGCAAAATTACAATATATTTTTGAGTTTTTTGTTACGAGTTGTCGGTTTTCCGTTGTCAGCTGTCCGTTTTTCCGTTGTCAGTTGTCAGTTGTAACAAAAGCTGCGCTTTTGAACACGACAGCTCCGCGCTGACGGAATTCGCTTTCCCAACCGACTCTGTTCCAACAACTCACAACCGACAACGGAAAACCCACAACTCAAAACTAAACCAGTAAGGAAAGTCCAATGCGCTTGCGTGCCGGATCTATGTCGACCACTCTCACCTCCACACGCTGACCAAGTTTCAGCACCTCGTTGACCGAGTTTATACGGCGCCGCGACATCTGAGAGATGTGGATAAGACCGTTTTCCTTGATACCCAGGTTAACGAAAGCCCCGAACGCGGTGATATTGTTGACAATGCCCGGCAATAACATACCCTCACGCACTTCACTGAAATCACCGACACCCGGCACAAATGCCTCATTGTCGTCATCAGTGCGGGGGTCGCGCCCGGGCTTTCGGAGTTCGGTGATGATATCGCATATGGTCTCTATACCCGCAACACCTGTCGACGCAAGTTTTTCGGCATTCACCCTGTCAAGCAGAACATTGTCGGCGGCAAGATCTCCCGGATGCACACCTAAATCCTTAGCCATGGCATTGACCACATGATAACTCTCCGGATGTATGCCGGTATTGTCAAGGGGCTCCTTCCCCCGCGGGACACGAAGGAAGCCGGCGGCGAGTTCAAACGCCTTGTCGCCCAGTCGAGGCACCTTTTTCAGATCTTTGCGGGTCTGGAAATCTCCGTTCTTCACACGGTATGCCACGATATTGGCGGCAAGCGCAGGTCCGATACCGGATACGTAAGAAAGCAGTTTCTCCGACGCCGTGTTGACATCAACGCCCACTGCATTCACACAACTCATCACCGTATAGTCGAGCGCATTTTTAAGATTATTCTGATCCACGTCATGCTGATACTGCCCCACCCCGATTGATTTAGGATCAATCTTCACGAGTTCGGCAAGGGGGTCTATCAATCTCCGCCCTATCGACACGGCACCGCGCACCGTCACATCCTTATCGGGAAATTCCTGACGCGCCAAATCGGAAGCGGAATATACCGAAGCCCCGTTTTCACTCACTATATAGATCGCTTCCTGAGGCATCAATGAGTTGCTTTTCAGGAATCTTTCCGTCTCGCGTGAAGCCGTGCCGTTGCCGAGGGCTATCGCATCGAGACGGTGCGTCTTGATGAGGCGTTCGAGCGTTCGTCTTGCTCCCGCGATATCCTCCTTGGGAGGCGCGGCATATATGACGGTGTCTTCAAGCAGATTCCCCTGTGCATCGAGAGCCACCACCTTACACCCCGTGCGATAGCCGGGATCAAGGGCGAGCACTCTCTTCCCCTTCAACGGAGAGGCAAGAAGCAACTGCCGGAGATTATCAGAAAAGATATCGATCGCCACACGGTCAGCCTCCTCCTTGAGTTCGGCGGCTATTTCATTTTCGACCGACGGCCTGAGCAGGCGCTTCGATGCGTCAGCGACAGCCTCTTCAATTATTCCGACACAATCCCGACCTGCCTGCCGAGGCACGAATGCGCGGCATAGAGACTCATCCAGCCGGTCTGACTCATCACCAAGAGAGAATTTCACCTTTATCATCCCTTCCCTTTCGGCGCGCCGGAGTGCAAGATACTGATGAGAGGGCATTCTCCTGACCGTCTGCGAAAAATCGCTGTAACCGGCAAGCGGAGATTCCGCCAATTCTTTCTCTTTCCCTTTTGCGACAGTACTGACAAGAGAGGCACTTCTCCGATAGGAATTGCGGGTTATGTTGCGGAGTCTTGGTGATTCAGAAGCCCATTCGGCAATAATATCCGAAGCCCCCGCCAAAGCCTCGTCGATATCCGCCACACCGTTCTTCCCGACAAAACGGGAAGCCGCCGAGTCACAGCTGTCGACGCGGCAAGACATTATCATCTTGGCAAGAGGTTCAAGCCCCTTCTCTCGCGCCATCGTGGCGCGCGTGCGTTTTTTCGGTTTATAGGGGGCATATATATCCTCCACCTCAGTCATGGTGGAGGCATTATCAAGAGAGGATTCAATTGCAGGGGAAAGGGCGCCGGCAGCAGCGATCGCCTCCTTTACGAAAGCCTTACGCGCCTCGAGCTCGCGCTCTGTCTTGAGAGCATTCTCCACCCCCCGCACACTTACCTCATCAAGAGAACCGGTGCGCTCCTTCCGATAGCGGCTGATGAAAGGCACTGTCGCGCCCTCGTCAAGAAGTTCGGCAGCGGCCTGCACTGATTTAAGAGGTAGAGATAATTTTTCAGCTATTTTCTGATATATAGTCATTTTATTTTTTATTGTCAGTTTTGGAGAATGTTTTATACTTTATGTTGTAGTTTTTTAAGTTGTCAGATATAAGTTTCAGATGATTCTAAAAACCATAAATATATACCATAAATTTCACTTTAAAAACTTTTCGGATGCGAAATGAATAAAAATATTTCATTCACCAAAGAAAAATACCCATTCACCAAAGAAATTAACTTTTTTTGATAGTTTTAAAATTATTTTTCCAATTTTGCGATTGGCTCACTTGTTGGAAAAGGCATCTATTGGACAGAGACACCTATAACCGGCACAGTCGACATGACGGCAATGACCATTACATTCCTGCCACAGGATTATTATGGATATACATTTGCAGGCTACACGGAAAATGATCCGGTTGTTGCAACCATAAACGCTGACAAGACCATAAATATCAATGATTTCGGTTTATGGTGGAGCGGCTCCTGGTATCTCTATGGATATGCAACGCTGACCCCTCAAAATGAAACCCGCGCAATCTCCGGAAATTCCAGACAAACTGGCAAAAAGGCGCCTCAAAAAGCTGTCACACGATCCTCACGCAAATAAATCAGCATTCTAATATTTCGAAAACCCTTGGCTTCCGTAGAGGTCAAGGTTTTTTAATTCATGCCACACACCACCCTAAATCTTAAGGGACGTGTGTCTATAAAAATATTCCGGAGTGCGACTCTCGCCGTCCTCCGGAATTAGACATCCTGCTTACAATCGGATGACACATTATGAAACGTACTTTTCTGTAGTAAGAATATACCTGTCAGTAGTAAGAAAAATTTTACTTGAATAATAACCTGTTAGTAATAAGAAAACTTTGCCTGAATAATAACCTGTTAGTAATAAGAAGATAAGAGCCTGATTTGATATCTTTGAATTGTGAGTTGTTGGATTTATCCTGATTAAGCCTGATTATGCGGGATTAATCATTTTTGAGTGGAGTCTTAAACCCCACACTTTCACTCTTCTCCCTTTTTAAGGAACCTTGAGACCCATGGAAGTGATATAACCTTCCTGAGGCACACAATTCTTTTTCTTGCACTGCTCGATAAACTTATCGAGAGCCGCCTGAGCCTTTACCCTGTCGGGCTTTGCATCGCGCACTTCAGCAAAGGTATGGTGAGGCCCTTCGGCAAACTTTACCACCTCTTCCCACTCCTCAGGCATCGTAATGCCCATCATGCAACTGTTGTCACGCTTCTTATAAGGCCAGAAAGTATAACCTATATTATTATCTTTCATCACCTTTACAAAATCAGCCTGCCATTCGTCGGTGTTATGTCCGATCTCTCCCATATACATCGGGCGGTTGCTCTTGTCGCGGAAATCTATATACGACTGGATGGCGGGAGCTGTGGCGGGACCACCGTAACGATGACATGTAAACATCATCTGCGGGTCATAGTCCGTATCCTTCAGCGGCTCGAAATTGCTGTTCCATTGTGGAGCACCGATCAGAATGATATGATTGGGATCGACTTCACGGATAGCAGCCACACAACGTTTGTATAAAGGCTCCAGCTTTGCATTGAGTTCATCCTGATTGTCGAAATATGTGGCTATCGGCTCATTGATGAGTTCATAACCGAGAATCACCGGTTCATTCTTATAGTAATCGGCAATCTTGCGCCAGATTTCACAGAACTGATCCTGATTTTTTTCACTTTCAAAAAGCCAGGGGTAGCCGTAGGAATCATCAATGTTGTCTCCGGTTTGTCCGCCGGGAGCATCATGCATGTCAAGAATCAGATAAAGATTGTCGGCACGGCACCAGTTCACCACACTGTCTATACGTGCAAAACCGTCCTGTGCGGAGGTAAGCCCCATGTAATCTTCATCTGTAAAGAGTTTGTAATGGAATGGAAGGCGGATAGTGTTTGCCCCGGATGCAGCTATGAAATCTATATCATCTTTCGTGATGTAGTTATCTTTAAACTGCTGCCAGAATTCTGCCGTCTTCTCCGGTCCGACAAGATGAGAAAACAGGTCGTTGATCTGACGGGGGGCGTTCATTCTCTGGAAACCGAACATATAACCTTCCGGATTAAGCCAGTTGCCAAGATTGGTTCCTACAATAAAAAATTTATTACCGTCAGGGTCGATAAGGTCTGCACCCTTCACCTGCATAAATTTTATATCTTCTGTGGCGGCATCCGCATTTTGCGCGCAGCTCCATGCAGCAGAGGCGAGAAGCAACCCTGACACGCCGCAAATAAGTGATGTCTTAAATCTTTTCATTATGGGGATTGTGTTAGTTCCTTTAAAGCAGGATTAAAATTAAATGGAGCCCCCGCCTCCATCGACGGAGGCTCCAAGTAAACCTAAAGTGGATAATCTTTTTTCCCGTGATTTCTCACTTGTTATTTATTCTGATGTTCCTGGATTATGATATCCTTGATGGTTATCGTGGTTCCGGCAGGACAGCCTCCGAAGTCAAACACGAGCATCACATCGTCGAGCTGCTTCCCTGTCAGGTTAGCAAAACCGAATGTAAGGTCGCCGTTTGCATAGAGATTTACTCGCGGATCGATATAGAATGCATCGTCTACACCGTTTGTAAGCTTGATGGTGGCGCCGTAGAATGTAGATGTCGAGCCAAGTGTCACGCGGTAATCATAGCTTTTTGAAGCGTCGAGCGAAAGATCTGATTTCAGTTTGAACTGAGCTTTCCACTGATCTACGCCCGGAGCCTGGTTGTAAGTAAGAAGAATAGAATTTCCTTCTTCCACTACATCAGGATTTGCGACATCACCGTCCCAGCCGGCACCTGAAGTCCAAGCCTCGATTGTATACTTGGCATCGTTCCAGAGATTCTGCGGGGAATCTACAGAAACCCATTTGCAATCGGGGGTATCCGGAAGCACGATTGTATTATTGCCGTCGGCGTGCTCCATGAATACAATATTCTGTATCACGAAGCTCTTGTCTGCATTGCCTCCGAAATCAAGAGTCAAGTTCAGATTACCGTCGAAACCGGGAAGATTTGCGAAATGATAGAAGCTTCCTCCTGCAACGAAATCAATCTTATCGGCAACAAAGAATGTATTGTCGTCGCCATCTTTCTGAACCTTTACAGTCACGACTGCATCTGCCGACGGATTGATAAAGATAGAGAAATCATAAGTTTTGGAAGCCTCAACAGGGATATTGGTACCAAGATGTACCTGACCTTGCCACTGGTCACCACCCATATCCGACGGGCAGGTGAAGCTGATCTCTTCATTCGTGAGGTTGATAGCCGGGGTGTCTATCTGTGACCATCCGGAAGTGGCAAACCAGTAAGAAGGAGTTATCGAGCAATTCTTCCAGAGGTTTGACGGGCTGTCATAATCGTAACCTTCGAAAACGTCACCGCCGAGATTGTTTTCGATATGGATGCTGGAGGATGCTATTGTCCTTGACACTCCGGCATGGTTCATAATCTGCAATTCTATGGGATAGTCACCCTTAGCGCGGATCTGTCCAGCCACTCCGTCAGCTATCTTCACAGTCGGTTTCTTATCAGTACCGTTTTCATAGATTGTCCAAAGGAAACGTACCCCTTTAGTTGATCCTGACGGGCTGACAGCTGATGCCGACCACTCATTTGTTTCCTGATTTACCGTCACATTAATGGTGTACCGGCTTGCATCGGCAAGCTCCGACTCCGACGGATAGTCAATCGACTCCGATGCACAGGATGAAAACGCCAAAAGCGCTCCGGCAGTGGCTGCAAAGGAGAATATTTTATTGATTAATTTCATTTGTTTTCTTGTTTTTAGAGGGGAGGCGGCGCGACCCGCCTCCCGGATTACTATTTATCAGTTATAGTAAGGATTCTGAGTTATAGAGCCATTGCTTCGGTCGATTGTCGACTGTGAGAACGGGAGATACTTCTTGTTTGCAGTGTAAGACTGCTGACGGTTCATCGTAGGATCGTCAAGCTCGTTGTCAGGCACGAGAAGAGTCTCGCCAAGACCGGAACGGAGAATATCCCAATAACGTTTACCTTCGCCGAGGAACTCGAATTTACGCTCGTCGAGAATATTGGCGAGAGTCGCCGGTTTTGAACCCAAACCTGCACGCTTGCGTACCTGGTCAAGCCATCCCTGAGCATCGCCTGCACCGCCACCGCGCACAGCAAGTTCGGCTGCGTTAAGCAGAACCTCGGAATAACGGTAAAGACGGAGGTTGTTGTTATAGTTAAGGGTCTTGTCGCCTGTGGCGTCCTTATTGTTTTTATCCATAGGAGAATATTTGCCAAGGAAGTAACCGGTGTCTTGATATCCTGCCTGATAAGAACCCGGCTCAGGCTCCCAGATTGATGCGTCGCGACGAACATCTCCGGTCTCAAAAGATTTGTAGCAGGATTCGCGCACAGTGCCGAATCCCCAACCGTTGCCATTGTGGATGCCGTCTCTTCCGTCATAGCCGCGCGCCCCTATCATTGCAGGCACGACAGTACCGCCGCAGACACCGCCCCAGCTCCAGCCACGGTTAGCCTGGAAACTTGAGTAGTTGATTTCGAAAATCGACTCCTTGCACCATTCTCCTTCTACATCCCAGATGCTTGCATAGTCGTCTACAAGACCGTATTCTGAAGAGTCGATAATCTTCTTCATATATTCAAGACACTTGCCGAAACGTGTTTCGTCGTTCTGATACATGACAATCTCAGTGTAGAGCATATATACGAAAGGCAGTGTGACATGACCTTCCTCGCCTGTCTTTGCTTTCCATTCAAGATTGTCGGCTGCTATGATGCTCTCCAGATCCTCTACCAGGAACTGATAGACCTCATCATGTGAATATTGCACACCGGTGTAGCCGTTGCTTGCGCTGAGGTTTTCCGAATAATAGGGAATGTTACCCCACCAGTGCCACAACTGATTATAGAAGAACACTCTCAACGCCAGAACCTGGCTCTTGTAAAAATCCTGTTTTTCCTGTGTCCAGCCATGACTTTCATCTTTCACCCAGTAATTGTCCATATAGAAAATCACGTCGTTGCAGCGCTTCACACCTGAATATGCGTTCTCCCAGTTTGTGGTAAGAACCTGTGTGGTGGAGATATTGAAGTTATATACCCCTTTATACTGCGACATATCGTTGGCGTCGCCGCCACCGGGATAACACTGGTCGGCAAGCACCTCAGGATATATATTCAGACCGCAGTAGTTGTTTGCGTAGTCAAACCAATGCATAGGGTCATATGCAGCGGTGAGCGCTTCCTGAATCTTGTCGTCATTAGTATAGTAGACCTCGATAGTGTCTTCGGTCTTTGGCAGAATCTCGAGCCATTCGGAGTCGCACGATGTCATCGCGCCCCCCAAGGCAAGAAAAGAAACCGCTATTAATGTTTTATTAAGTTTCATAATAAATATAGGTTCTTGAAATTGTGGTTAGAGAGATACGTTGAAACCGACAGTCCATGTGCGTGCCACAGGATAGTTGCCGTAGTCAATACCGATAGCAGTGCCGTCGCCAACTTCAGGAGTGAAGCCATGATATTTGGTGGCTGTGAAAAGATTTTCACCCATCACATACAGTCTGAAGTTCGACAATCCGAGTTTGTTTACCCACTGGGTGGGGAGAGTGTAACTGAGAGTCAGGTTGGCAAGACGGAGATATGCACCGTTATGCACATAGAGATCGGAAGACTTGTAGTTGTGCTGGTCGCTCAGACGGTAAATAGGATATTGGTTTGTCGAGCCTTCGCCGGTCCAACGGTTGAGCATCCATGCAGGGAGGTTCTTTGCAGGTGTGTCGCCACGGAGGGAGGCGTCATACACTTCATTGCCCCAGACACCCTGGAAGTAACCGGTGAGAGAGAGACCTTTCCAGTCAACACCGAAGTGGAAACCATATGTCCAGTCGGGAAGACCCTTGCCCAGTTTAGTGCGGTCATCGGCATTGATTGTGCCATCACCGTTAGTGTCAAGGAAGATAAGGTCGCCGGGACGGGCGAAATACTCGGTATTTGCTTCAGTGAGGTTGTATTTCTGGTTGTATTCGTCAGCCTGTGTCTGATTCTGGAATACACCGCCTGTCTTGAATCCATAGAAATATGGGAACACTTCCCCATCTGCATAGCGGGCGATATCGCCGGCGGTAGCGTTGCTCTGTGCTGTAGCCCAACCATTGGCGTTGCCAAGATAGATAAGTTTGTTCTTCATCCAAGAAAGATTGCCGGCAAGGTTCACGTTAAATTCTCCGAAACGGGAGTTCCAGCGAAGTTCCATTTCTACACCCTGGTTCGACATCTTGCCGACGTTGCCGATAGGAAGAGACTCACCTACATAGTTAGGGATCTGCATTTCCATAAGCATGCCGATGGTCTTCTTGTAATAGTAGTCTACAGTAAACTGAAGAGAGTTGTTCATAAACCCGAAGTCAAGACCTGCGTCATACTGTTCTGATTCCTCCCATTTCAGGTCGGGGTTGGCAAGACCGGAAGCCTTTGAGCCATAAGTCTGAGGAGAGCCCTCAGGACCGAAATAGTAGTTGTTGCCGCCATTGGTGAGCACTGTATAACGGAAATCACCGATATTCTCATTACCGTTCTTACCCCAGCTCAGACGAAGCTTACCGGCTGTAAGCCATGGAGCCTTACCTGCGAGGAATGATTCGTTAGTGAAATTCCAACCGGCAGATACAGAGGGGAAGGTAGCCCACTTGTTGTTGATACCAAATCGTGAGGAACCATCGCGGCGTACAGTCAACTGCAACATGTAGCGATTGGCATAGTCGTAGCTTAAACGTCCGAAATAAGAAGCCAGGCGTGGCCATGCATTGTTGGGTCCGGCGTTACCTGTGCGACTTTCGCCGTCCTTGCCGGAGTTAGGCTGAGCCAACGCTGTGTCAACATATGGCTTGTTGAGGTTCATCAGCCTGTTGGCGCTTGCCTCAATCCACCATCCTGTACCCTCCTTTGCTGTCTGACCTAACACTACACTCAGATTATGGTCTTCAGCAAATGTCTTCTCATATGTGATGACATTTTCAAGCTGCCATGTCCATCCCTTATTCCATTTGTCCCATGCCGAAGCCTGATCAGCAGAACGATAGTTCAGGTTGCTGAAATAGGCAGCCTCGTTATGTCCGCGGTTACCCCAGAATCCGAAGTCACCACCGAAACTGATGCGATATTTGATGGCATCCCATATCTGAAGCTCAGCATTGAAGTTTGCCACAATTTTGTGGCTCCAGTTCTTTTCTGCAGGATATGACCATCCCTGAAGAGGGTTGGTAAGCTCCTGATAACCGCCGCCGAATGCCTCGGGAACAGTATAAAGATTGCCGTTGGCATCATAGCGGGGGACATAATTTGAGTTGGCTGCATAGAATGCCATCTGCTGGTTATACATGTCGCTGCCGGGCTCCAGAGTCGGAGTGAGCAATGGCGACATACCGAGGGCGTTTGTGATCGCACCGCCATAATAACCGCCACCGCCGCCGAATCCGATGCTGTGGATACGTGAATAAGCGAGGTTGGTGGTCAGCACAAGCTTGTTGAGATAGTTGCGTTTGTTTGAATCGTCAAAGAGGGTGTAGGTGTTGTTTGAGCGGAGAGTCAGACGGTCATAGTTCGACTGATTGTAGTTACCACCCATGATACCATCCTGCTTGTAGTAGCCGAGCGAGAGATAGTAATTTACTTTTTCCGTGCCGCCTGCAACTGACACCTGATGGTTCATGACCGGAGCATTGTCGTTGAAGATAGCTTTTTCCCAATCATAACCTTCACCCTGCGACCAGGGATCACCCTGAACATGAGAAGGGATTGACTGTCCGGCGTTCAGGTAGCCCTCCTGCTTCATCATCATATACTGCGCGCCATTGAGGACTTTCACCTTCTTGCCTACACTCTGCCAGCCATAGCTGAAGTCGTAGGTGACTTTGGCACGACCTTCCTTACCTTTTTTAGTAGTGACGAGCACAACACCATTGGCTGCACGGGCACCATACACGGCACCGGATGCCGCATCCTTAAGCACTTCTATGCTCTGGATATCATTAGGGTTGAGATAGTCAAGACCACCCTCGATAGGCATACCGTCGACGATGTAAAGAGGATTGGAGTTGTTGATTGTGCCCACACCACGCACGCGGATCTGATTGCTGTGACCCGGTTGTCCGTTAGGAGTGGTGACAGTCACACCGGCGGTAAGACCCTTCAGGGCATCTTCCACGCGCACAGGTGCGGTCTGAGAAATCTCTTTCTCACTCACTTTAGAGATCGCTGCGGTCACCACGCTTTTCTTCTGTGTGCCATAACCGACAACCACTACGTCGTCGAGCATTTCAGAGTCTTCCACGAGTGTGACTTTCACATCTGACATCGGACCTGTCACCTTCACCTCCTGAGACTTGTAGCCCACATAGGAGACAAGAAGGGATGAACCCTTTTTAGCCTGAATGGTGAATTTGCCATCAAGATCGGTGGCGGTTCCCGTAGAGGTACCCTTCACCATCACCGTTGCCCCGATCAGGGGCTCGCCGTCGGTTGAAGCGACAACCGTACCGGTCACATTGACATCCTGGGCATAAATGCCGAGACATGTCATGACCGTGATGAGAAAAATGGTTAACTTTTTCATCTGTTCATTGATTAAGTTAGTATATATTGAGTTATATAGTGTTTATTATACTCTGATTGTCCGGGGTCAAGAGATGTCAAGGAACTTATGGGATAGGACCGAGACCTAACCCTTAGCCTTGAACATGAACCTAACCTTAAAACTATCTACCTATTTTTTCTGGAAAACTCTTACATAATCCACTTTCATGGTGACAGGGAGGGCACTCTCGTCCACACCTTTGTATCCTCCCCAGTCGCCACCCCAGGCAAGGTTGAGGATCGGATAGAAAGCATAGTGGAAAGGCCAGCTGTCGTGGTCAGCGCCCATCTCAGATTTCAGGCATTTGAGCTGCACCTTACCGTCTACGAATGTTGTGATGGCATCTTCTGTCCATTCAACCGCATATGTATGGAATTCTCCTTCCGCTCCGGCACAATTCATGGCATGCGTCTTCTGAGTGTTCTTAGTGTGATTATAATTTTCGGTATGGAGTGAGGAAGAAACCTCATTCGGATCAGCACCTACTTCCTCCATAATATCTATCTCGCCACATTTAGGCCATGGATTTGTGTTCCAGTCCACATTGCAGGGCATCATCCAGAAGGCGGGCCATGTCCCTTTACCTTTCGGCAGACAAATTCGCGCCTCGAAATATCCATAGAGCCAGCCAGTAGACGGCTTCGCATTCATTCTGCCGGAATAGATCTTCCCATCGCTTCCCTTGAAGCAGTTGATGTTGAGGAATCCATCCTTTATTTCTGTAGTGCGTTTTCCGTCTACAACCTTATCGGTATAAGTCTGGAGTTCATGGTTGACATGTCCTGCCGCCCAATTCTCATGCACCCAGTCACTTCCCGGCTCAGTCCCCTCGTTGAATTCATCGCTCCATACAAGAGTGTATCCTTCCGGGACATTCACCACATCGCTAAGCTGGCTGACATTGATTTCCGATTTGCCCCCGGCAAAAGAAAGATTCAAAATTCCTTCTCTCGCAGTTTCCGAGTTGTTTTCAGAAACCGACACTTTCACTTCAGTCTCCCCCATCTCTCCGTTAGCAGGAGAGACGTCGATCCAGTTTTCGGATGCCGACAGCTCCCAATTACAATTGGAAGTTATAATGATCGTAGAAACCGATTCCTGCCCTCCAAATGTAAGAGAGGAGACAGACGGGGAAACCTGTGGAGCGAAACCTTGGGTGAGAGTCAAAGTTTTTATGGCTTTACCACCAGAGAGAATATTGATCAATGCCGTACGCTCGTCAAGACCTGCATTCTCTTCAACAGAGACTTTCACAATACCGGTGGCATCTTTCACGCCTCCCGAGGGACGCAAAGAAATCCAGTCAGCATCAGAAGTAATGGCCCAATCGGCACCTACCGTCACCGACAATTCAAGGCTCTGCTTCCGAGCATCCGCCTGAAGCACCTCCGGTGCCACAGTCACTTTTATCGCACCTCCGGCGGGATCATCATTCCCATCGTTTCCGCACGATGCCAACGCAGGAGATATAAAAGCGAGGCATAATAATGTTGCTATGAATTTTGATTTCTTCATGTGCTATGATTTTAAAGTCTGTCGGAGTTCCTGTATTTGACTTTCGTCGCATCGGAATCCAATTGTTATTTTTCTGTTTTATTAAAATCGGTTCTTATGAAAGCCGTCGCCGGTTGGGCGTCGTTTTCGGTTGCAAATGTAGCGCCTTTGGACATTTTTTTGCAATACTTTGGACTATTCTTTATTACGCCAGCCTCAAAATTTCAATACGTCACAACTACATCATTTTTAGCCAACCTATTTATTACGTGCATTTTATCACTACGCATGCAAAGTGAATATTTTATTATTTTTTCTAATTTTATATAATCTTCCGTTAAAATTTACAATTAAGGCTCCTTTCCCGCAAAACTAAAAAGCGGGGAAGGAGCCTTTGACGTATGATGAGCGTGTCTCCCGACATTCACCTCCTGAAGCTATTGCCTTAAAAATTCAGTCAGACTGTCTTCTCTGCCGAGATTAAACTTCTTACGGATGCGATAGCGCATTGTCTCTACCCCACGCACTGAAATGTTAAGAAGCGGCGCGATCTCCTTTGTCGACAGATTCATTTTTATATAAGCGCACATCAAGACTTCATTATTGGTGAGATCAGGATAATCCATGCGCAATTTTTTGATAAAATCGTTATGCACGAGATCAAATTCTTCCTCCACTCTCTTAAGCACCTGGTCGCTCTTTATATCAACGGTGACTTTTCCCTGGAGTTCCTGTATCGCCCTGCGGGCATCGGTCGACGTTTTAGGAAGCAATTGCTGGATATTCTGCAATTCTTTTTTCACGGTCTGGAGAGTTTCATTTTTGTGTGCAAGGCTCATCATGACGTTTGCCATCTCCTGAGCCTTATGGCGCAATTCCTTGTCGAGCTGCTCCTTTTCCAATTGCACGATCTTATGGTCTTTCAGCTTTGACTCCCATTCAAAATCAGCCTGCTGCCTGGCAATCTCGGCATCCTTCTCCTTGACAAGATCAAGCTGCTTGCGACGCACCCTTCTTTTCTCCCAAAGGACACAACACCAGACCATCAGTGCAAACAACACTGCATACAAAATCATTGCCCAGACAGACCTCCACCATGGAGGAAGCACCGTAAATTCTATAGAGTCAATACTTTCTGATCCGTCTGCCGCAAGAGCCCTCACTTCAAATACATAGTCACCTTCCTTTAAATTTGTAAATTCCTTTATGCCCGACGACATAGGCGCACTCCATTTATCCCCTTTGAACCTGGAAAAATAGACCACACCCTGAGCCAGTTCAATAGGGCTGCCGAATTCTATTTTTATTGAATTTTCCGAATTTTTCAAAACAATCTTATCCTTTATCCCAAGAAAATTATCCAGAAATATAGTGGAATCCTTCATAGCGGTGACCGCTACCCTGTTTATTCTTGACAACGGTTTATGATAATCTACCGAATCTTTGGAGGGGGTGTCGGAGAAATCGAAAAAAACATACCCGTTACGGGTAGGATACGCAAGATAATCAGGAGCGACAGGAAACATCACATCTCCTTCGTGCATAGGCTTAGTGCCGGACGGAGGAAGAGGAATGCGCCTCATCCCTAAAATTCCGGCAGGATCCGCCTGAAGCACCTCTTTGTCTGTGATGGCGTAAAGCCATCCTCCCGTCTTCTTTACCCGAGAGACGTTTTGTGGAGATCCCAAAAGGACCGAGACGCCTTCATCCTTTATTATAGATTCAGTTTTTGAATCATATCTATAGATTCCGGATGAGGTTGAGAAATAGATATCATTATCAATACGGCTAATAGAAACACCTGCCTCAAAAGGCAATCCGTCTGCCGCCTCTTTGAAATTATAGATTTTGTCCACTCTCATGGTGACGGTGTCGATCATAAGCCGGTATAAGCCCTCTTCCCCCGCATTTGTCCACACTTTTCCAGGAGATTCCTGAACGAAATTATAGCAACTCCCTGTATATCCTCCAATATTGTCGTAAAGTTCCCACTTTCCGTTATGCTTCCGAATCACCTGCAGTCCGAAATATGTGCCGACATAAGCCTTGCCGGGATTATTTCTAAATCTTTCCACATTCCAGGAAGCCTTAACGCCCTCGACCTTGACCGCCTTTTCTCCCTTTATGACAAACAACCCTCTGTCATGAGAACAAAAAAGATCGCCCCCTATTACTTTCAACCCCCAAACCTGACCTCTGAGCCCCTCAACCTGCCGGAATGTGGATCGAGACAGATCCGACCCGGGAAAATAATCCACATAAAACAAGCCTCTGTTAGTGCCAAGATACATTTTGCCGTCAATTATGGCAAGAACATATCCCGACCCGATAGGGAGCGCATTATTTGTAAATGTTTCCACAGGAAACGTCAATTGTATTTTCACGACACCAACCTCAAGACCTGCCCACAGGTCTCCACTTTCATCAAAATGCATTGACAATACCGTATTGTTTGGCAACCCCGTTGACTCATTATATAATTTAGTTGAACCGGATGTCAAATCAACCACACCCACCCCGTTGTCTATGCTTCCCAATGCAAGGATATTTCCTTTCAAATCTGCGCTGAACACCTCACCCAACGACATTGCCGCATTAGAGGCGGCATCGAGTCGGGTGAGAACATTCCTGTCATAGCGATACACACCTCTGTCGGAAGTCACTATAAGAATTGCCTTTCCGAAAGGGAGGATAGAGCGGATTCTCGCCCCTTTTAATATTTCCGCCCCATGTGCGTCGACAATTGTCTTGCCCATTAAAAATTTTAATCCGTCGTCCGTGCCCAGCCATAAGACATCATCTATCATTTCCGAGCAATCAAGCTTGCATCCGGTGTTGATTAATGAATACTTCTTCGATTTTTCATCATATATGATTATGCTGATATCCCCTTGCACCACAACAGTCTCCTTTGACGGATAGATGCCCCAGATATTTCCGACATGACGGTCATTTCCCAAACTATCGCTCAGGCAGACATATTCCAATGAATTGATTGACGATGGTGAAAAATAGCCGAACTCACTGATTCCACCCACATATATTCTATTCTTTTCTTGATCAAAAGATACACTTCGCGTGGAATAATGATTATTGATGTTGAATATGCGCAACACAGAATTATCATACTGCACAAGTCCGTCGTCTGTCGCAAAGAATGTCCAATCTTTGTCGAAAGTATCCGCCGACCATGCTTTTGCCGTAGCCAGAGGAGTGTTCAGAAATGACTGAATCATTTTCTGACCAAGCGGATAGCCCGGAATTGAAAATAATGATAGCAAAAGCGCACACAAAACGCGATATGCAATCGCTTTTATTTTTATTCTATGATTATTGCCAGCAGTAAGACCCATTATTTTAAAATCAGATCAGGATATTCTTTGCATAATATCCATAATGCCAAATAAAATTGATAACACTTATGGAATTTTATCCACCTCAAAATTAGAAAACTTTTCTCAATTATCAAAATTTATTATAAATAGTTTTAATTAATGTATAAACGGCTGACAAAATGAATGAACAAATGAAATCTATATCCCCCTCCCCACAAGAATGCTAATGCTTATTTCTATTAATTCAAAACGGTATCAACTCAAACGGCAAATATTTATCAATTTTATTAACAATATTCTTGCATTTTAAAAAATTTTAATTAATTTTGCGCCAGATATCCCTAAGCTGAACAGACATCGGTTTAAAATGTCTGATAAGAGCGTCCACATTTCTGGGAAGATCAGGATGTTCTTATGCTTCGGAGTTACAATTCTAACATTGCAAAACGGGCTGAGAGATTCCGCCTGATTTGCCATCGGCAAGATATTTCTTCATAAGGGTTTTGTCAAAAAAATCGCCGATGCATGTTTGGTTGAATAATGGTACATTGGAATCTGACAACATTAGCCGTCAGATTCATTGACTCACTAAGACTTGGCAATTCCAACTTTGTCAAGTCATAATAGTCGATTATACGGGAATGAATCCGGGAGGATTCATTCCCGTTTTTTATTTTGCCGCTATCCGATATTTTAACTAACTTTGCAACAGAAGTTGTTTAAACAACTTCACATTTTAAACCGACCGGACATGAAGCAATTCTTCCATTCCCCACATCCTTTTCCACTCGAATGTGGAGAAACTCTCCCTGCCATCACCGTGGCATACCATACATACGGCAAACTTAACGAAAATCATGACAACGTTATATGGGTGATGCACGGACTTACCGCAAACTCCGATGTTGCCGACTGGTGGCCCGGCACGGTGGGCGAAGGTCTTTTTCTCGATCCTGAAAAATATTTCATTGTCTGCGCAAACATGCTCGGATCATGCTATGGCACAACCGGTCCGAGTTCAATAAACCCGGCATCAGGGGAACCATGGTATGATGCTTTTCCAAAAATTACCATCCGCGATATGGTTCACGCCCATCAGCTGCTCGCAAACCATCTCGGGATATCCAAGATACACGAGATGATAGGTGTGTCGCTTGGAGGATTCCAGGCAATTGAATGGATGGTGACCGACCCCGAAATTGCTGAAAACGTAATGTTTTGCGCCACTGATTCTTCTTGCAGCCCGTGGCTCGCAGCATTCAACCAATCAATGTATATGGCTATCAAGACCGACCCCACGTGGGGAGAAAAACGTCTTGACGCCGCAAGAAACGGGCTTTCAACCGCACGCGCCATTGCATTGATCAGCTATCGAGGTCCGTTTGCATACAATATGAGCCAACGCGACAGCGAAGACAAAGAAGACCCGTTCTTCCATAGAGTTCAGACCTATCAGGAATATCAAGGAAAGAAACTTTGCGACCGGTTTGATGTATATTCATACGTAAGGATCTGCCAAAGTGGTGATTCACACGATGTAGGCAGAGGAAGAGGGGGTATCAAAAACGCGCTGGCACGCATCAAGGCAAACACTCTCGTGGTCGGGATCTCATCAGACATCCTTTTCCCCCCGGAATGCCTCAGACAACTCGCCGATGATATCCCCGGATCTCACTTTGAGGTGATGGATTCCAATTTCGCCCACGACGGTTTCCTTATCGAACACAAACAACTCAACGAGATCATGAAACGCTGGCGAAGCCAACGTAATTTTGAATGTTGAATTTCGGGAATCCCGATTAATCATGATTCCTCCCGATTAATCATGATTCCTCCTAACTAAAAACTCACGACTCAAGACAATTGTTTTATTTACGGATAGTATTGATTAAATTTGCAAATATTTCCACATCCGGCATATTGCCGGTGTAAACACAAAATTAAAGATTATGAAATTCAAGACATTATTCATCAGCATTGCGGCATTCGGACTTGTTTCCACAAGTTGCGTGTCAAACAAAAAGTATGCTGAGCTCCAAGGTAAATATGACGAGCTCCAGACCACTTACGGCAGCACCCGTGAGGAACTTATAAACTGTAATGCCGACACCCGCAACCTCCAGTCGCAGCTTCAGGCTGCAAACCAGAGCAATACAGAGCTCAAACAGGGAATGCAGGAGCTTAAGCACACCCTCGACAAAAGTATGGAGGCTAACAACCAGGGGAGCGTGAATATCTCCAAACTCGTGGATGAGATCAACGCATCCAACAAATACATCAAACAACTCGTCGACGCCAAATCCAAGTCAGACTCTCTCAACATCGCGTTGACAAACAAACTGACGCGCTCGCTGAGCAACGACGAACTCAAGGATGTAGACGTGAAAGTGCTCAAGGGAGTGGTCTACATCTCTCTTGCCGACAACATGCTTTTCAAGACAGGCAGCTATGAGGTAAACAGCCGTGCAATGGAGACCCTTTCCAAGATAGCTAAAATCCTGAAGGATTATAAGGATTTTGACGTTCTCGTGGAAGGCAATACTGACAATGTGCCTATTTCAAGGACAAATATCCGCAACAACTGGGACCTTTCCGCACTGCGTGCCTCCTCTATCGTACAGGTGCTTCAGAATGATTTCGGCATCAATCCGCAACGTCTCTCAGCTGCCGGACGTGGTGAATACAATCCTATCGCGGACAACACTTCTGAAGTCGGGAAGCAGCGAAACCGCCGCACAGAGATCATCATCACCCCGAAACTCGATGACTTCATGGATCTCATCGACAAGGCTCCCGAATCAGAATAATTCGCCTTTCTTAAAAGGCGAGGGTTATAAGGTTATAGGGTCAAGAGGTTATCATATTCTGTTACATAACCTCTCGACCCTATAATCTTTTATTCAACTTTCGCATGCGAAAGTTGAAGGTTATGAGGTTATAAGGTTAAAAGGTTAATAAACAATTGTGGATAGATTTCAGGTTTATTTAAGGATCATGTATAAATATAACTCTTTAACCCCTTAACCTTCAACCCTGTAACCCTTTAACCCTCATAACCCTTTAACCTCATAACCCTTTAACCTCATAACCTCATAACCCCTTAACCTCATAACCCCTTAACCTCATAACCCTTTAACCTCATAACCCCTTAACCTCATAACCCTTTAACCTCATAACCCCTTAACCTCATAACCCTTTAACCTCATAAC
>CAMTMX010000041.1 GCA_947073495.1 uncultured Porphyromonadaceae bacterium | reverse complement strand
CTCGGCTTGATATCGCATCAGAAGAAGGCGAAGCCTTTGAACTTGTCGCATGGTGCAAGTCGCTGAAGCAGAAAGTAAGGTTGGTAATCCATTATCTGCCCGGAGGCGGACACCGACTGTATTTCTCAACCGACACCTCTGTCTGTGGCAAGGATGTCTATGACATTTACAGGACACGGTTCCAGATCGAGTTCTGTTTCCGCGACGGCCACCAGTTCACAGGTCTGCTCGACTGTCAGGCTCGTGATGAAAAGGCTTTGGATTTTGCTTACAACGCTTCGCTTGCCGCAGTAAACATCACCAAGGTGCTAAGGAAGCAGAAGAAGATGCCTTTTTCTATTGGTCAGATTAAGTCTCTGATGGTCAACGCTCATTTCATAAAAAAAGATTTTTTGACCTGAGCGGAATTGACCCGGACAAGACTTTAAATGCTAAACTTGTCAAAGAACTCTTTGGATTGGCGGTAGATGCCGCTTAGCCTATGAATTATTTTTTAACGAACTATTGATTTAAATAATCTTATTTAATATTTTATAACACTTTGCTTTCGCAGAAAGAAATGCCTTCCGGTTAGGGCAACATTCATCGGGAGACCTTCTAATATGCCGTTGTGTTATTAAACGGTGTGAGAGGTATTTATCTTCTTCCGGTGTGAGTGTGAATGAAAGAGTTTTTATGGCGGAAGTGGGATATCCCGCGATTGATGTTATGGGAATAATGATTAACTTTGTGGCGGAATCCCCAAAGATGGTGCGCGGCATGTGTCATCATCAGGGATGTCGGAAAAGATATGAAGAGATCAGATATCAGGAAAGGGACCGTAAAGCTGGTGGGTTTTTCATTGGCTGTTTTCATTATAATTCATCTTGTATATGTGTTGCGCCTACATTCCTGTAGCCCGGAAGGGAGAGGGGCAGGCAACAGGGAGTCTGCGTATTGGAGCGACACCCTCGTCAACAGCATGTCGCAAGTTCCCGATCTCGTGCCCATGGATAAAGAGATTGAGAGATTCATGCAGAAATGGGAAATAAAGGGGATCTCACTTGCCGTGACGCGTCATGATTCATTATTGTATGCCAAGGGATATGGCTGGGCGGATCGTCAGGCGGGGCAACAGATGGACGCCTCGTCGATTATGAGAATGGCGTCTGCGTCCAAACTTGTTACGGCTGTCGGGATTATGAAACTATGTGAGGAGGGTAAGCTTAGTCTCGATACGAAAGTGTTCGGGGAAGAAGGAATTCTTAATGACACTTCCTACACCAACGCCATGCGCGACCCGAGGATGAAAGATATCACGATAGACCATCTGCTCAGGCACAAAGGCGGATTTACTTTGGGTGCAGGCGACCCTATGTTTAATACAAAAGATATAATGGCTGTGAAGAAGCTCACGACTCCCCCCACAAACGAAGAACTTACCAGGATTGTCTTGGGGAGACGTCTGGGATTCACTCCGGGAGCGGGAAGGCGGTACAGCAATTTCGGATATATGCTTCTGTCGCTCGTGATTGAAAGAGTGACGGGAAAAAGTTACTGGGATTTTGTGAGGGAAGAGGTGCTCGAACCGGCGGGAGCCTATCAGTTCCGTCCGGCGACAAACTATTATTCGGAGCGCCACGCCAAAGAGGTTCGTTACTATCCTCCGGACAATGAATTGGTTGAGGAGTTTAATGGTAGTGGAAGGATGGTTGAACGCGTATACGGCGGCAGCAATGTCAACGGATTGCTCGGCGCCGGGGGATGGTTGGCATCCGCTTCCGACCTTGCGCGGCTTGTGGCGGCGATCGACGGAGAGCCGGGTGTGGAAAACATCCTTAGTCAGGAAAGTATAAAGGCACTCACCACATATGACGAGGAAGACAACATGAGCCGCGGATGGAGTGAAGTGAGCCCCAAAGGGAAATGGACGCGGACCGGGACACTAAGTTCCACCCACGCATTGATAGAACGATTTCCGGAGGGAGACTGCTGGGTGATACTGACAAACAGCGGTGTATGGACAGGCCATCATTTTTCGAGAGATCTCGAAAGGCTTGTGGAGCGGTTGCGTGGCAGATATGGAGACAAGATGCCCGAACGTAATCTTTGGTAAATTTGCTTAAAAATATTTGGCTGTTTCAAAAAAAATAGCTAACTTTGCAGTCGCTTAGGCAATCGGGGTGTAGCACAGTTGGTTAGCGCGCTACGTTCGGGACGTAGAGGTCGGGCGTTCGAGTCGCCTCACCCCGACAAAACCGCCGGCAGGTCGCCGGCGGTTTTTTATAAGACAGTGGAAAAATTTGGCTGCTTGCAACCACTTGAAAAAATGCTAAAACTGCACATTGAGGTTATCTCTTTTTCCGCGAGCCTTAGGGCGAGAGGAAGAGTAAGCAGAGCATTTGGTAGCGGGCATTGTCCACTCCGGAGGCTCTTTTTTTTTATAATTTTGGATTTTGAGTTAGTAAGAGAGTCTTGTTCCGAAATCGCGGGGCTGTCTCGTTCAAAGGCGGAATCTTTTCTGCCAACGACCAAAACCAAAGACTAAATCTTGGAAAACTAAAGATATAACAATATGAGCTATTTATTTACATCAGAATCTGTTTCGGAAGGCCATCCCGACAAGGTGGCGGATCAGATCAGTGACACTCTCCTTGACGAATTTCTCGCCCGCGACCCCGAAAGTCATGTGGCGATAGAGACCCTTTGCACAACAGGGCAGGTGGTGGTTGCCGGCGAGGTGAGCAGCAGCGCATACGTCGACATCCATTCAAGCGTGCGCGACCTTATAAAGGAGATCGGATATAACCGTGGCGCTTACCGTTTCGACGGAGACTCGCTGGGTATTCTTTCCGCGATTCATGAACAGAGTGTTGACATCAACCGCGGAGTGAGCCGCGGCAATCGTATCGAACAGGGTGCGGGCGACCAGGGGATGATGTTCGGATATGCTGTAGACGAGACCTCCAACTATATGCCTTTGACCCTCGACCTTTCTCATCTTCTGCTCCGGGAACTTGCCGACATCCGCAGAAACGGACAGGAAATGAGTTATTACCGCAAAGGTAAGCTGAAAACATATTTGCGTCCCGATGCAAAAAGTCAGGTCACTGTGGAATATGACGACAACCGCAATCCGATAAGGGTTCATACCATAGTTGTATCCACTTCACACGATGAGTTTATCCTTCCTCTCGACGACTCTGCGCAGGCAAAGGTGCGTGCAGACGAGGAGATGCTTGCAAGAATCAGAGAAGACGTGGAAAAGGTGCTTATCCCGCGTGTCCTCGACAAACTGCCTGAAAATTTACGTAATCTTTTTGACGACAAACTTATACTTCATGTAAATCCTACAGGGAAATTCGTGCTTGGAGGCCCTCATGCCGACACCGGCTTGACAGGCAGAAAGATCATTGTGGACACATATGGAGGCAGGGGAGCACACGGAGGCGGAGCATTTTCTGGTAAAGACCCGTCAAAGGTAGACCGTTCAGCAGCCTACGCTTGCCGCTATATAGCCAAAAACATGGTTGCCGCAGGGGTGGCGAAAGAGATGCTTGTGCAAGTGAGCTATGCAATAGGCGTTGCCGCTCCGGTGAATATTTTTGTCAACACCTACGGCACGTCACATGCCGGGATCTCAGATGTGCTGATAGCCGAGAAGATCAACGAAATGTTTGACCTTCGTCCGGGTGCGATCGAAGAGATGTTAAAACTCCGCAACCCTATTTATCGCGAAACCGCGGCATATGGACATATGGGTAGGGAGCCGAAAACGGTGAAGAAAACATTCCGTTCACGTTACGACGGGGCTCCGGTAGAGAAAGAGGTGGAACTCTTCACATGGGAGAAGGTGGACCGTGTGAATGAGATCAAGGAGGCTTTCGGAATTGTCTGAAAACGGTGTTTCGGGAATTATCCGGAGCCGATTGTCTGAAAAATAATTAATAAATGTGTATTAAAATTGGGGATTTGAGTCAAAAGTGTTATCTTTGCGTGCTCAAAATCCCCGGATCAGGCATGTCTCGGCAAAAGAGATGCCGTATTCGGGTATATTTCCATAAGAATTAATCAAACACAAACATCAGCTATACCATAGAATGGCAACATTAGAGAAAATCAGAAGCAAGTCGGTGCTGCTGCTCATCGTGATCGGTGTCGCGCTCCTTGCCTTCATTATCGGTGATGCAATCACCAACAGCCGTAATCTCTTCGGCGACCACACGACAGTGGCAAAAATCGGCGGAGAAAAAATTGATTACACGGAATACATCCGTAAACGTGAAGAGCTCAACAACCGCTTTGAGCAGGCACGCCGTCAGAATCCGGCGCAATTCGCCAATTTCGACAACCAGATGATTTCGCAAATGGCTCTTGATGAGCTTGTCGGCGAGAAACTTCTTGACGAAGCTGTGGCAAACGCCGGGATCCAGACTTCACCGGAGCAGCTCCGTTTTTACGTGCTTGACAACCCTGTCAATCCCACGATCCAAACAATCATACAGCAGCTCAATGCTTCCGGGCTTAGCGTATCTACTCCCCAGCAGGCATACGAGATTATCTTCAATCCAAAACGCAATGGACTTACCGACGCGGAGATGGCGCCATTCCAGAGATTGTGGATATCCATGGAGCAGGAAACCCGTCAGCTGGTGAAGCGCCAGACTTATCAGAAGCTTCTCTATGGTCTTGTGAAAGCCAACGATCTTGACAAGAAGGCTCTTTACAACGACTATGTTGTGACCAGCAATGTCGATATCGCGTATCATCCCTATGGACAGCTCGATCCTGAGAAATATTCAGTAGACGATGCTGCTGTCAAGGCTGAATATGACAAGGATAAAAACCGGTTTAAGGTAGACGAGATGACAAAAGACATCTCATTCATAGCGGTAAATATCACTCCGTCAGCTGCTGACCGTGACGCAGCCCGCAAACTTGCGGAAAAGACAGTGGCGGAACTCCGCGACTCTGCAGGTCAGATCAGCAAGGAGCTCAAGCGTGAGGGAATCGTGGTTACCCATAAGGAGCTCCGTGCAAAAGACCTTATGCCGGGTGCAGTGAAAGATTACGTTCTTTCCGCATCAGCTGATTCTGTAAAGCTCATTTCTGAAAACATCAAAGGTTTCAGCATTGTCAAGATGGGCCGCCGCAGCCAGGTGGTGGATTCAATCCAGTTGAACCTTGTGCAGGTGGTAGGGGCAACTCTTCCGGAAAAAGTGCTTGCAAGCCTTAATTCGGGTCTTGCCGTTGACTCGGTTTCAAGCAAATTCGGAGTTGACAGCGTAATGGCTCAGAAAGAGCAATGGATACCGTTGTTTACGGCACAAGGTAAAACCGGTGCCCTTGAGTCAGGTCAGCTTGATTCTCTTCTTAGGGCAGGTGACAAATATATTTCACTTATGACTTCACCCCAGGGTGCAGTGCTCGCGAAGGTTACAAGGAGAAACGCGCCTGTTGAGGTTTACTCATATGATGAGGTGAACTTCGATCTCAAGCCCAGCACAAAGACAATCAACGACGAACGTGCAAAACTTGAGAAGTTCCTTGAAGACAATACAACAGCCAAGGCATTTGCTGAAAACGCTGCCAAGGCGGGTTATTCGGTTCAGGATCTCAGCGTATCCGCTTCTTCTGTAGCCGTGCCCCGTATGGCAGGTATGCAGAGCTATTATCCCGATAGCCGTCAGGTGGTGCGTTGGATAATGATCGACGGAAATCCCGGGGAGGTGAGCCATATTTATGAATCGAAAGATGCTCTCACTCCGGCTCTATATGCTGTGGCTATTGTGAATGAATATGACGAATTCATTCCATTGGCAAATCGTGACGTCAATTCTTATGCCACCGACAAGGCACGCAGGTCAAAGGCGGGCGACGCTCTTATAAAGGAATATCAGCCTAAAGCCGGCACTATAGAATCTGCAGCCGCAGCAATGGGCGTAGAAGAGCAGAACGTACCGACTTTCCGTTTCGGCAGAAACATGCAGGTGCGCGATGCTTCGGTTATGGGGCAGATCGCCGGCAGCAAACCCGGCAAGGTGGTTCTTGTCAAGGGAGACAACGGAGTGTATGCTTATCAGGTGAAGAGCAATGGCAAAGAGGACTTCCCTTATAGCGAGGCTCAGTATGAGCAGCAGTATTTCCAGCTTGTCAACCCCAATATGGCAGAAATGCTGAAAGGCAACAAACAATATAAGAATAATATTTACAAATTCGAGGCGGGAGAATAATACCCGGCTACCCTCGGATACAGATAACAATACGAAGGGTCGTCACCGTTTTCCGGGGATGACCCTTCTTAAATATAAGGATATGGAACAAAACAATAGTCTTCCGGCTCTTATCGGGATGACCCTCGATCAGCTTACGAAAGTGGTGTTGTCGGGAGGTATGCCTAAATTTGTCGGCAAGCAGCTCGCCGAATGGCTATATAACAAGAGGGTGACCCGTTTTGACGAGATGGTAAACATCTCTAAAAAGAACCAACAGTGGCTTTCCGAGAACTATGTGATCGGAAGAGAAGATCCCGAGTCTCGTCAGAAGTCTTCAGACGGAACTGTGAAATATCTTTTCAATGTAGGCGACGGAAAGACAATAGAAAGCGTCTACATTCCTGACCGTGACAGGGCAACTCTTTGCGTGTCGTCGCAATCGGGATGCAAGATGAATTGCTATTTTTGTGCTACAGGCAGACTCGGGTTCAAGGCAAATCTTACTTCCGCCCAGATTATGAACCAGATATTGAGCATTCCACCCAAGCCTAAAAAGGGGGAGACCGGCGCCACGGAACTGACAAATGTGGTGTTTATGGGTATGGGGGAACCCCTTGATAATCTTGATGCGCTTCTTCCGGTCATTGAAATAATGACAGCTCCATGGGGTATGGCGTGGAGCCCGAAGAGAATTACGGTCTCAACGGTAGGGAAGATGCCTCAACTGAAGGATCTTCTTGACAGGACGCAGGTGCATGTGGCTGTGAGTGTACACACGGCGGATCCTTTGGAAAGGGAGCAGCTGATGCCTGCACAGAAGGCTTTTCCCATCGGCAACGTCATGAAACTTCTTGCCGGTTATGATTTCAGCCACCAGAGAAGGCTGTCGCTTGAATATATCATGTGGAGAGGTGTGAACGATGATATCGCACATGCGGATCTTCTTATCAAGCTTACGCGCGGACTTGATTGCAGGGTCAACCTGATCAGGTTTCATGCTATCCCCGGGGTTGAACTTCATCCAAGCAGCGAAGAAAGGATGCTTATGTTTCGCAATTATCTTAATTCTAAGGGTATTACCGCCACAATCCGCACCTCACGAGGGGAAGATATCATGGCGGCGTGCGGAATGCTTGCAGGAAAGAAGCGCTGATCTCCGCCTGAATCGGGCATGAATAGGGATAAGTGGAAAAAATTTCGTAATTTTGGGGGATAAAACCAAAAAATAGCAAATGGCACGACCAGTAAGAGTGGGTATAACCCACGGCGATATAAACGGTGTAGGGTATGAGGTGATTCTCAAATCGCTTGCCGATGAAAAAATGCTTGAGTTATGTACTCCTGTGATTTTCGGCTATCACTCCATAGCCGAGAAGGCAAGGCGTCAGTTCGGACTTGAAGACCAGCGTCTCTACAAGTCCGGGTCTGCCGCACAGGCGCAAGATGGCAGAATAAGTGTCGTTGAAATCGGAGGACCTGCCCCGGAAGTTGTTCCGGGAGAACCCACGGAAGAGTCGGGCAAAGCATCTGTCGCGGCTCTTGAGGCGGCTACCGCAGCGCTCGAGGATGGGACAATAGATGTGCTTGTGACGGCTCCTATATCGAAAGAGGCTGTGCATAGCGAATCCTTCAACTTCCCGGGTCATACAGAGTATCTCGAAGCAAGAATAGGACATGGCGCAAAGGCAAGGATGATTCTTTTCGACGACAATGTCAGAGTGGCGCTTGTGAGCACACATCTCCCTATCTCGAAGGTTGCCGGAGGTGTCACAAAAGAAAGTGTAGAAGCGACTATCGTGTCGCTTGCTGATTCATTGCGAAGGGATTTCGGTATTCCCCGTCCCCGGATTGCAGTTCTTTCTCTCAACCCTCATGCAGGAGATGGGGGTGTTATAGGCTCTGAGGAGAAGGACATTATCGACCCCGTCATCGCGGCGTGTAGAGAAAAAGGGATTCTTTCTTTCGGCCCCTTCGCTGCAGATGGTTTCTTTGGGATGGGAGACTACAGGAAATTTGACGGAATTGTGGCGATGTATCATGATCAAGGGCTCGCCCCTTTCAAAACAATTGCGGGAGAAAAGGGAGTGAATTTCACTGCCGGACTTCCATTTGTACGCACTTCTCCTGACCACGGCACAGCTTTCGGTATAGCCTGGAAAGGTCAGGCGGACCCCACGTCGATGAGGGAGGCGATATATGCAGCCCTTGATATCTACAGGCGCCGCAATATATTTGAAGTGGCATCTTCAAATCCTTTGAAGAAACATGTAGCCGACAAACCTGAAAGGGGGGAGCGTCAGTCAAGAAAAGAACACAAGGGTGGTAACCTTCAGGAGGAAGAGGATAATCTAAACGAACAAACATCAGAATAATGAATTTCGGAATTATAGCGGCAGGACAAGGCTCACGTCTTGTGCAGGAGGGTGTGTGCTTTCCCAAACCACTTGTCAGAATAGATGGCAAGCCTATGATCGGGCGGCTGATCGACATATTTGTGAGATGCGGGGCTGAATCGGTAAGTGTAATAGTCAACGAAGAGATGACGGAAGTGGCGGATTTCTTACGCCTCCTTTCATCCGAATTGCCTTGCCCCCTTAATCTTGTGGTCAAGACCACCCCGACATCGATGCACAGCTTTTATGAACTCTCAAGTCTGATGGAGGGGAAAGGAAGATTCGTAATCACCACTGTAGACACGATATTCCGTGAAGAGGATTTTGCAAAATACATAGAAGCATATGCGTGTGCCCCTTCGGAAGTGGACGGCATGATGGCGGTGACAGGGTTTATCGATGACGAAAAACCCCTATATGTTGCGGTTGACGATGAGGATCGTATCACCGGTTTCCTTGACAAAGCCGAGCCCGGAATAAAATTTGTGAGCGGCGGCATCTATGGACTTTCAGACCGTGCAATCCCTGTGCTTCGGGATTGTCTTGACAAAGGCGTGGGACGGATGCGCAATTATCAGAGGGCTCTTGTAGATGCAGGACTTTTACTCAAGGCATACGACATGAACAAGATAGTGGACGTGGATCATGCATCAGACATTGCTTCAGCAGAGGCTTTTGTGAAAGGGGAGGATAAATAAAGAACAGAAAAACAGCAATGGCAGACATAAAAATAGCCGGGGTGATGAGGGCAGGCGCCTATTCTCCCAACCATATAGGAAACGATGCGGCAATCTTCAACGCCGCAGCCGAACATCTGCGCAAGCGCGGATGTGAAGTCAATATATATAGTGAAGAGATGTTCAGGGAGATGGAAATTTCTGAACCGATCATTCTCAACATGTGTCGTGAACAGGCGTCTATCTCCAAACTCCAGGCATTGGAAGACGAGGGTTGTCTTGTGATCAATTCCGGTTTCGGCATTGAAAACTGTACGCGTGAACGGATGACACGTATACTTCTCGGCAACAAAATACCTTATCCCGACAGCCTCATTGTCAATACAAATGAAAACGTGATTGACGATCTAAAGAATGCGGGCTTTTCTTCATGCTGGATAAAAAGGGGCGATTTCCATGCCATGCATAAGGAAGACGTGAGCTATTGCCGTCATCCCGAAGAGGCGCAGGAAGTGCTCCATGAGTATTTTTACCGTGGAATACAGCGAGCCGTCATCAACCGCCATCTTGTCGGCGACCTTATTAAATTTTATGGAGTGAGCGGTCAACCGTTCTTTTATTGGTTTTATCCGTTTGATGAAGGTCACAGCAAATATGGTCATGAGGCGATCAACGGTAAAAGCCAGGGTCTCGCATTTGATGAAGAGAAGTTGAAATCTATGTGTCAGGCAGCCTCAGACATCCTTGACGTGAAGATTTATGGCGGAGACTGCATTGTGGACAAGGACGGGTCGATACGAATAATAGATTTCAATGACTGGCCAAGCTTCGCACCTTGCCGTCAGGAAGCGGCTCCTTATATAGCCAAATGTGTGCTCAATGCAATAAAGAAATGGAGAAAGAGATAACAGAAGACTTTACAGTTAAACAAAAGGAGACAATGGCTGACAATAATGACAAATTGCATAATCAGACAGATACGGCAGTAGCTCCGAAGAAGCCCGGATTCAAGGATTCTCTGAAATCTATGGATACGGAGGAGACCTTCGACCTGATTTTCTATCGTCCGATAGGATATGCCTGGGCGCTTCTTGCCAAGAAACTCGGAGTCACTCCGAATGCCATAACCATCGCGTCAATATTCCTCGGAGTCGGGGCGGGAGTGGCATTTTATTATAATAACATCTGGATCAATCTCCTCGGTGTATTGTTGCTTGTGTGGGCAGACTCTTTCGACAGCGCCGACGGTCAGCTTGCCAGAATGACCAAGCAATATTCACGCATAGGAAGGATACTTGACGGCGTAAGCGGCGATCTTTGGTTCGCGGCGATCTATATAGCGATTTGTCTGCGGGAGAATGTGACCAGCGAATTCTTCAGTGCGCATCATTGGGTGATATGGGTTATGGCTGTTGTGACCGGATTTTTTCATGCCACCCAAGCGGCTATGGCTGACTATTACCGTCAGTTTCATCTGTTTTTCCTCAAAGGGAAAGAAGGTAGCGAACTCGACACTGCCTCGGAACTTTGGAAGCGTTTTCATTCGCTTTCCTGGAAAAAAGATTTCTGGCAGAAGCTTACGCTTGCGTTCTACACCAACTATACTGTGGGGCAGGAGAAACGCACTCCCTGGATGCAGAAACTACGCAAAGCGCTTAGAGAGAAATATGGCAATGAGATTCCTCAGAGTTTCCGCGACGCTTTCCGCGCCAAGAGCAAGCCTCTTATGAAATACACAAATATATTGTCTTTCAATACAAGAAGTTTCGCTCTTTTTGCCTCAATCCTTATTTTCCGTATGCCTTGGCTTTATTTCGCATTCGAACTCACTGTGCTCAATGGTGTTTTAATATATATGATGTGCCGGCATGAAAGGATATGCAAGAATTTTGTTGGTGAACTTTCCGGTAACATAAAATAATAAATTCAACTTTCGCTTGCGAAAGTTGAGGATTATGAGGTTTTAGGGTTGAACGGTTAACTCCCGATTGTGGATAGATATCTGGTCTATGCATAGGCATGACCCCTTAACCTCCATTTAAGTGAGCTTGCGAAACTAAAATAAATCTAATTTTAGAAATCATGAATATAGATGTCTCCAAAATAAAAGGGATCATTTTCGACTATGGCGGCACTCTCGACACAGGGGGAGACCATTGGAGTGAAGTGATCTGGTCGGCATGGCAAGAGGCAGGAGTGGCTGCTGACAAAGCTGAATTCAGAGAGGTGTATGTATATGCCGAGAGGGAACTTGCCCGCACTCTCCACATCCTTCCACATCATAATTTCCACGATCTTCTTTACATCAAGATGCAGATTGAACTTCAGCGTCTCGCGGAGATGGGACATTTTGCCCCTGAGGAGGTTGACGGCAAGGCAAAAAAGATTGCCGATATCTGCTATGCATCTGCCAAGGGATCTGTAGACAAGGCAAAACCTGTCTTGGAAGCGCTTTCAAAGATGTATCCCATGGTATTGGTTTCAAATTTCTATGGGAACGTCGAGACTGTTTTGAAAGATTTTGAAATTGATAAATATTTCAGGAAGGTTATAGAAAGTGCAGTGGTCGGTGTGCGTAAGCCGGACCCGAAAATATTTACACTCGGTGTCGATGCCCTCGGACTGAAACCGGAAGAGGTGCTTGTGTTTGGCGACAGTTATTCAAAAGATATCATTCCCGCAGAAAAGGCGGGTTGCCAGGCGATGTGGCTAAAAGGGAAAGGATGGACAAAAGAGGAGGATGAGACATTTCATCCCAACATAATTTCAAGCTTGGAAGAGGCACTCGCGTTTATTGAGGGAGCATAATATTGAATGATGCTTTCATGAAGCGCAGTGTCGCTTAAATTAATATGATGCCCGGAATCAGAAAAATGGTGACAAATTTCTAATTCCGGGCATTTTGCCTACTTAACATATTTTTATATAATATTACCGATCTATTATTGAATTAACATATATTGGCTGAATTAACGGCTTGTTTAGAATATTTAAGAATTAAAGGTGTGTATTTTTAGGTAAATTACTTTGTGGAATGTAAAAATGCGAGTAATTTTACGCCGCAATTTGAAAAAGGCACGAACCCCGTCAGAATGACGATAGATTACCATGTTCCTATTAAAATTGTAACCCGGGCTTTGCCCGAAAAGACAAGGATTCCCTATTTTAGAATCGAACATAAATAACTAAAAACATATAAAAAGAAATTATGGCAACACAGAAAGCTGAAGCTCCCAAAGGAAAACTTGGTGTGCTTGTAGTAGGGCTTGGAGCAGTTACCTCCACATTTATGACAGGTGTCCTCATGGCTCGCAAGGGACTTGCAAAGCCTGTGGGCTCAATGACACAATATGATAAAATCCGTGTCGGAGAAGGTGAAGATAAAAAGTACCTCCACTATAAAGATATCGTTCCTCTTGCAGATCTTAACGATATAGAGTTTGGCGCATGGGACGTTTACCCTGCAAACGCATTCGAATCTGCAGTGAATGCGGAAGTACTCAAAGCTAAAGATATCCTCCCTGTCCAGAAGGAACTTGAGGCTATAAAGCCTATGAAGGCTGCTTTCGACCACAACTATGCAAAGCGTCTTGACGGTGACAACGTGAAAGATTGCAAAGACCGTTGGGACATGGCAGAGCAGATCCGTGAGGATATCCGCAACTTCAAGAAGGAGACAGGCGTGGAGCGTGTGGTTGTGCTCTGGGCAGCTTCAACTGAAGTATATGTTCCTGTCGACGATGAAGTGCACGGCTCTCTTGCCGCTCTTGAAGCTGCGATGAAGGCTGACGACAGGGAGAGGATCGCACCCTCGATGTGCTATGCATACGCAGCTCTTTCAGAGGGTTGTCCCTTCATCATGGGTGCCCCCAACACTACAGTCGATATCCCGGCTATGTGGGAACTTGCAGAGAAGACCAAGATGCCTATCGCCGGCAAGGACTTCAAGACCGGTCAGACACTTGTCAAATCAGGTTTCGCTCCTATCATCGGCACACGTTGCCTCGGTCTTAGCGGATGGTTCTCAACCAATATTCTCGGCAACCGTGACGGTCTTGTGCTTGACGAGCCCGCCAACTTCCGCACAAAAGAGGTGAGCAAGCTCTCTACACTCGAGTCTATTCTTGTTCCGGAAGAGCAGCCCGATCTCTATGGTCACGGCAATGACGAAGACACACAATACTATCATAAGGTGCGTATCAACTATTATCCTCCCCGCAATGACAACAAGGAGGGATGGGACAATATCGACATCTTCGGCTGGATGGGCTATCCGATGCAGATCAAGATCAACTTCCTCTGCCGCGACTCTATCCTGGCAGCGCCCCTCTGCCTTGACCTTGTGCTTCTCAGCGATCTCGCGATGCGCGCAGGCAGATATGGCACCCAGCGATTCCTAAGCTTCTTCCTCAAGAGCCCGATGCATGACTATACCAAGGATGAAGTTCCTGTGAACCACCTGTTCCAGCAGTATGTAATGCTCAAGAACGCTATCCGCGAGATGGGCGGCTATCCCGCAGACGAGACAATCGACTGATGATTCATGCGTGGCATTGCCACAAGAATGTAATATAAAGACGGGGCGACACGTTTATAAGGCGTGTCGCCCTGTCTTGACTTTTATAGACAGGCAGTATTATATTCAACATTGATAGAAATGCGAATCGATATATTGACTGTGTTGCCGGAGATGTTTGAATCTCCATTGGGTTGTTCCATCCTGAAACGCGCCCAAGAAAAAGGACTTGCGGAGATTGTCGTGCACAATCTTCGCGACTATACCACCGACAAGCATCGCAAGGTGGATGATTATCCTTTTGGAGGAGAGGCTGGAATGGTGATGAAGGTGCAGCCTGTGGAAGCATGCATCAATGCTTTGAAAAAGGAGAGGGAGTATGACGAGGTCATATTCACTTCGCCCGATGGGGAAACTTTCAACCAGAAAATGGCGAATGGATTGTCAATGGCAGGAAACCTGATTATTCTTTGCGGTCATTATAAGGGCGTCGATTATCGTATCCGCGAGCATTTGGTTACTAAAGAGATTTCAATTGGCGATTATGTATTGACCGGTGGAGAACTTCCGGCTCTTGTCATGACGGATGCCATCGTGCGTCTTATTCCCGGTGCCATAGGCGATGAACAGTCGGCTTTGTCAGATTCATTCCAGGATGATTTGCTTGCCCCTCCGATCTATACCCGCCCTGCAGACTACAACGGATGGAAAGTGCCTGAAATCCTTCTTTCCGGGCATGAAGCGAAAATCGCTGAATGGCGACACGAACAAAGTCTTGAGCGCACGCGGCGTCTGCGTCCTGACTTGCTCGAAATGTAGTGATTGTATATGCTATGAAGAATAAGTGTGATTTTGATATAGACCTTGTTTATCTGTGGGTGGACGGGGCTGATCCTGTATGGCTGGCGAAAAAGAACGAAGTATGCGGTGCGGTTATATCCGATGCTGCCACTAATGGTGTTGGGAGGTATGTCGACAACGATGAACTCAAATATAGCCTTCGTTCAATAGAGTGTTACGCTCCATGGATAAGAAAAATTTTCATTGTCACCGACAGCCAGATTCCGAAATGGCTTGACGCATCCAATCCGCGTATCAGGATTGTTGATCACAGGGAGATTATACCAGGGCAATACCTCCCGTGTTTCAATTCTTCTGTCATAGAACATTTTATTTGCAAGATCCCGGGTCTTTCGGAGCATTTTCTCTATGCCAACGACGATATGTTTATCAACAGATGTGTCAGTCCGGAGGATTTTTTTGCATCAGACGGCTTCCCGGTGGTGCGCTGCAACCGTAGGTTTTTTAGAAGATTAACTCTATGGATGAGGGAGAAGGTGTTGAGGAAGGGCATGAGCCACTATAATAGGATTGTCAACAATGCCGCTGTGCTTGTGAAGGAAAAATATGGAGTGTTTGTAGGAAGCAAGGCGCACCACAACATAGATTCTTACCTAAAGAGTGATTGTTGCAAGGTGGAAGAGATGTTTGCGGATGCTTTGGCCCCGACATTTATCAACCATGTGAGGCGTGACAATGACATACAGAGAAGCCTTTATCATTATGTCGCTTTGGCGGAACAACGGTGTCATCTGAAATATGTGAATCAGAAAAGTTCACTAAGGCTTCATAATCACATACCTCGACATTTCGAACGATTGGAGAAATACAACCCGTTGTTTTTCTGTATCAATGACTCCCAATATGCTGATGACGAAGACAGAAGAAGAGCCACGCGTTTTTTGGCGGGACGCTTCCCTGAGAAGTCTACATTTGAAATTTTGAGTAAGCGTCACTAATGTTATGAACTATTCACATGCAGAGATAACACTGATAGTGCCTGTATATAGGGTTGAGCTTTATCTTAGGGAATGTCTTGATTCTATAAAGGGGCAGACTTATGTTGACTGGGAATGTATCCTTGTCGATGATGGGTCGCCCGATTCATGTGGCAAGATATGCGATGAATATGCCGCCTCCGACAGCCGTTTCAGAGTGATCCATCGTGATAACGGTGGACTTTCGGCAGCCCGCAATGCCGCTCTCGCCGAGGCGAATGGAAAATATATCTCTTTTGTGGATTCAGACGACTATGTTTATCCTGATTTCCTGAAAGTGATGCATAGCCTGATTGTTAAGAATGACGCTGATGTTGTTCAGGTAGGGACAGAGATGCTTTTTACTTCGTTTTCCCGCATGAAAAGTTATGTCGACTCTGTCGTCTGTATCAGCCGGGAGGGTGTCGCACGTGAGCTTATGTTGGATATCAAGGTTCAAAGCCATGTGTGGAACAAATTGTTTAGGCGGGAGGTCATTGACTCTCCGTTTCCCGAGGGAAAGGTGTTTGAAGACATATACGTAATGACTGAGTGGGCAAAAAATATTCACAAGATGGTATTGTCTCCAGAGATACTTTATGTATATCGCCAGAGGAAAGGGAGTATTGTCAACTCGAGATTTGTAGACAACAGGCTCGATTATCTTAAGATGATTGCACATCGGGCGAAGGTGTTGCGTGCCCTTCAGCCGGAGGCGGTATCTGAAAAGCTGTATGGGAGGTGCGTATGGAAAGGCTTTATCAATGCAGGCAAGGTTATTGCCCGCAATGTGGAAGAGAAGGATGAAAGAATAGATGCAGTCAGGAGGGTGAGTCGGATTGCCGCTTCAGCTCCAAAGCCTAATTTGTGGCATTTGGGGCTGAAAAAGTGGGTCAGGGCGTGTCTTTTACTAAGAAATCCTTCACGCTTTGTGATGCTGACGAGAGGATTCGACGGATTGAATTATCAGAAACATAAAAAGATAGCCCATAGATTCAGCTAAGAGAAACTTAAAAGAGAATGAAAGAATTGTTTGATATAGACCTTGTGTACACATGGGTTGACGGTAATGATCCGGCATGGAGGAAGAAGCATGATGCATTCACCGGAGTCGAGAACAGTAGGGAAGACGATGATTGCAGGGGGAGGTATGCTGACAATGACGAATTGAGATACAGCTTGAGGGCTGCTGAACTTTATGCCCCATGGATTAGAAAAATTTTTATTGTTACTGACAATCAGACCCCCGTATGGCTTGACACCTCCAATCCTCGTGTCAGGATTGTGGACCATAAGGAGATTATTCCTAAAGAGGGGCTTCCTTGTTTCAACTCACAAGTGATTGAGCATTGTCTGAGTAGAATCCCGGATCTTTCCGAGCATTTCCTCTATGCCAACGACGACATGTTTTTCAACAGGGAGGTGTATCCCATAGATTTTTTTGCAGACGCCGGGTTTCCATTGGTGAGACTGACGAGAAGCCGCATGAGAGGTCTCATGATATGGATGAAAGAGAATTTGTTGAGACGTGGACTGAGTCGCTACAATATGGCTCTCAGAAACGCTACTCGTCTCGTGAAACGCAGTTATGGGAAATATTATTGCGAGAAGACCCATCATAATATAGACGCCTATTTGAAAAGCGATTGCATCCACGTCTTGAATAAATTCGAAAAGGCAATCGTGCCGACCTTGTCAAATCATCTCAGAGGGACAGACGATATCCAGCGCATAGTTTATTCTTATGTGGGGCTTGCCGAGGGGCGTGCCCATAAAGTCTATGTAGGGAAGGAGACATCTTTTATGCTACGTATCCATAAATGGGACCGCTATAAGAGTCTTGAGGAGAAGAATCCGAAGTTTTTCTGTCTCAATGATTCCCAATATGCTTCAGATGCCGATCGAGTAAAGGTGAGGGAGTTTTTAGAGGAGCGGTTTCCGAATAAGTCGTCATTTGAAAAATAAATCTGTTATCTTTGTTAAGGATGATAACTTTGCAACCAAAAATATCGATTATAGTGCCGGTCTATAACGTGGAGCGCTATCTGAATGAGTGTCTGGATTCGATTAAGAGCCAGACCTATAGTGACTGGGAATGTATTCTCGTCGACGATGGGTCGCCAGACGGTAGCGGCAAGATATGCGACGAATATGCCGCCTCCGACAGCCGCTTCAGAGTGATACATCGCAAGAACGGCGGAGTGTCGGCTGCGCGGAATGCCGCGCTTGTTGAGGCTAAGGGGAAATATATTTCGTTTGTCGATTCCGACGATTATGTATATCCTTGCTATCTGGAGACACTCTTGAATATGCTTGAGAAGAGCGGTGCAGATGTGGCGCAGGTGGGCATGGAGATGATATTTACCACTTTCAAAAGAAAAATGAACTCTGTAGAGGAAGAGGTGGTGATGAATCGCAGGCAGCTTGCCGTGGAGCTGATAAAAAACAACATGGTGCCCAGCTATCTATGGAATAAGATGTTTCGGAGAGACGTGATATCCGTTCCCTTCCCGGAAGGTGTTAACTATGAGGATATTTGTGCAATGACAGAATGGTCGAGAAATATCTGTCATGTAGTTTTTTCACCAAAGGTTCTCTATGCTTATCGCCAGCGCAAGGGGAGTATTGTCAATGATTTGAGCGTGGAGAACTGTCGAGACTATCTCAATGCCTTGAAAATGAGGATGGAACGTATTATGGAACTCGAACCGGGTGCAGTCGATGGTGTAATTTTTGAGCGAAGTGTGTGGAGTAGTCTTGTCAATTGTGCGAAGCAGGTCGCAAGAAGGGTTGATTTGCCGGAAAAAAGATTATCCATGATAATGGAGATCAACAAAGTGGCGCAAAGCGTTCCTTATCCGTCGCGAAAAATTTTGGGTGTCAAGAAATGGAGACGCGCCATTCTTCTGCTTTATAAACCGAAGATATTTATCAGAATGATGCGTTTTGCCTATATCGGACATTTCTCCATGCGTCGCCGCATGAAGCATCTTTTTGATTGAGGTCAAGGTTAAGGAACGCGCTCTAAACACAATGGATTATACGACAGCTTCCTATTCTTTGATATCGTTTAGGTCGAAACGGTTGAAATAGTCCATGTCGATCCATCGGGTCCTACCGGCGGCTCTTCCTTTTAATTGCTTTTCTCTGAACTCTTCAAGAGATCTGACGGCATAATGGTTTATGCGGATCACGTCTTGTTGGGGTTCCCTTTCACGGAAGTTGCGAGTGATCCTATGCCCGTGAGAGTCGGCAGCTTTGCCTGAGATGCGCGCCACTTCATGGCATCCGATCATGGAGAACACCCTTCGTGGATTTACAATACTTTTTACATGGCGGTTGAGTATATGGTCGGGTTTTGAATGATATTTAAACCGTTGCATCATGCTTCCGGGTTTATGAGTCTTCTCACCTCCGCTTCCGTATATAAGCCAGTTAATTTCCACTGCAGGGAAGCTTTCAAATCTTGAAAGGAATTCAGGTATCGACTTGTCTTTAATGGGCACGATGAATTCGTCAAGATCGATGAATGCTATCCATCGAGTGTTTGTACGGTGTTTTTCAAGACAGTCATCGTAAGCAGCCAACTGTTTTTTGAAACCGGGAAAATAAACATATTCCACTACCCCCATCCTCACGTAAGGCTCAAGAATTTCCCTTGTAGCGTCTGTGCTGTCATTGTCATAAATATAGAATTTGTCAACGCCGACGCTCTTGTGCCATTCGATCCATTCTTTGAAATAGGCTCCCTCGTTTTTTGCAATCGCACAAACGGCGAGATGTATATCGGGAGTGGATACATCTTTATGTAGATGCCATTTCAGTTTTATTGCATTCCAAAGACCGAAACGTAAAATGCCACGCCATCTGTTGCGTGCCATTTTCTGAGGAATGATACCCGCTATGATTTCTGCAGCCACCTTGTTCATACTATAATTCGAATGAAGATTTATCAGGCAGTATGTTTTGGAATGCGTCTCTGATATTCTGCATCACTTCATTGTAATTGCGGATATGTACATTGTCGTTAATGCAGATAAGAGAATATTCTTGATTCCGTATTGCTCTGACAGCTTGTTTCGATTTTATGAGGAGAGGGAACATTTTTGTGTCTTGATAGGTGTTGTATGGTTCGAAATTTCCACGACATATCTGCCACGTGCGGAAGAGTTCCGGAGTGTAGTCTGTCACGGAGCGGAATCTATTTGCAGACGTCTCTGTCAGCTCCTTCCCGGCGGCTTGCCAAACTTCATTGAAAGTGGATTTCAGATAAGGCTGGGCATTGTGGGGCGTGCGGAGTGTTATAAATTTTCCATACCCCTTAAGGATATGGTTCCATATTGTCCTTGAGCCATAGCTTTTGTCAAACCATTTGTCGTGGTCTCTGAGCCAAACCTCTTTTTTATCGAAATGTCGGTTTATGATGCGGATATTGTTTTCGAGCGTCTTGTACCATTGCGACCATGAAAGATTAAAGAGGAATGTAGCGATGTCACATGGAAGCCCGTTTCTGAAAAATCGGTCGGGCGATATAGGGCGAATTATATAGAAGTCGTCATTGAAATAGACAAAATGATCGGAAAGCCCCGGAATTTTGTGCATGTATCTTTCAATCACAACTGAATTATAAGTCGGCAAGAACTGAGCCGGGATTATGTCTTTATGACTTATAAGATTTAGTTTCGGGTTGTTGACATCAAGCCATCCCGGTTTTTGACCGGAGGTGAGGAAATGAATTTTTCTCACCCATGGTGCGAATTTCTCAATGCCTCTGAACCAGTATTTTAGAAATCCGTAGTCTCGGAATCTTGCATCCGATATTCCATTCTTTTCATTGTCTTGGTTGTTTGAATATTTGGCAAACTCTTCTTTCCATTTGGGATCATCCATGTCGACCCATGTCACTACAAAATCAATTTCCATGTCGTGGCTGTATTATCAAGTGTCGAGCAGTTGTGCAGCCCTGAATCGTTTGTGTGTCCAGAGATAAAGCTCGGGGTGCTGTTTTATGGTTTTTTCTAACAGGTCATAATAAAGGTCGGTCAATTCATAATCCGGGATATGTTTAGTGTTGTCCCGCATGTGTATGAATTCTACTTCATAATGACCTTTTGCTATCATTTTCGGTTTTACGAACCATGTGTCATATCCGAAGTGTTTCACAATTTTTTCAGTCCCGGTAAGCACCGGGGTTTTGTGATTGAGAAAAGGAATGTAATAATGTATATCCTTTTTTCTGGGAGCCTGGTCGGCTATAAAACCGATAATGCTTACTTGTCTGTTGACAGCCATCTCGTTCATATATCTGGCTGTTTTACGCATTTCCACGTTCACGGCACCGTGTGCCGCCCTATTTTCAAGCATGATCTTGTCGAAATCCGGGTTGCTCAGCTTGTGATATATCTGGGCTCCTCTGGCTATGGGGTCTAAATGCAACGGGATTGAGGAGATCCATTCCCAGTTTGCGTAATGCCCCAGAAAAAGGGCGACAGATTTTCCTTGTCGGAGAACTTCATTTACCTCTTCTATATTGGTGAATTTCATTCTTTTCTCCATTTCCTGTGCCGACATCGCCCCCATTTTACTGATTTCAAGGATATTGTCGGTGAAAAAGTGGTAAAAATCTTTTTCTATTTTTTTGATTTCTGCTTCATTCTTTTCCGGGAACGACTCAGTCAGATTTTTTCTAACAATTTTGCGTCGATATCCGGCTATGTGGTAAATAAGAAAATACATACCGCCTGAAAATGCATAAAGCACACAAAAAGGAATGTGTGAAATCAGCTTCAATAAAAACCGCAACAGATGATATGTCATATCTTTTTGATAGTTTGTTTGATAAAGAATTGCAAAGTTACCTCTTTTTTTCAACATATCAAACACCATGTGACGCTAACGGGAATATAACGCAGAAAAGGCTCCCCTCACAGGGAGCCTTTCTGACATATTAAATGAATTTTGGTGTTGATTGTTGGTTGCCCGTTGTTGAAGGGAATTGTATAGTATAAGGGGTGTTTATAAGAATTATCTGAAGACAAATTAGTCCCTTAAACTCTAAGTCCTAAACTTAAACGGTATACTTAAACCCTTTTGCGGAAGCAAAATCTGCATTAGCGCCATTGCGGGTCGATGGCATAAAGCGCAATGGCCCGGGCGATGGTAAGCCCGATGCGGACAAATCTGCCGCCGGTTATCTATAATCCTTAAGTAGTGCCTGAAGACGCTTGCGGGCGAAGAAGATACGGCTTTTGACTGTGCCGAGGGGGAGCCCCATCTTGTCGGCGATCTCGCTATATTTATATCCGGCGATATACATAGAGAACGGCACGCGATATTCATCGGTGAAGTCTTTGATCGCCTGAGAAATCTCTTTGGCGGCGAAACTGCCTTCGGGAGTAGAGAAGCCTGATTCCTGAGAAAGATTGAGATGATATAGATCTTCAGTCGTGTCAACCACTGTTGCGCTTCTTACCTGGCGGCGGTAGTTGTTGATGAAGATGTTTCTCATAATTGTAAACACCCAGCCTTTGAAGTTGACATTGTCAACATACTTTGATTCATTGTCAAGCACCTTGAGGGTTGTGTCTTGTACGAGATCTTGAGCAGTTTCACGACTTGTAGTCAACTGATAAGCGAAATTAAGAAGATTACCTTGTAACCCAAGAAGTCTTTCTTTGAATGTTGCTGAGTCTGCCATCGTTGTATAGTTTTTAGTGGTGATCAATGCCCGGAGGCACCTTGAATTCGGTTTATTATGTATATATAACATGGCAGACCGAAAAAAGGATAAGCATAAAATGTTAAAATTTAGAGAAACAGTTTTAACTGATTTAAAATAGTATGATAAAAATAGCAATTTGTATTCAGGTGTATGTCTAAATGTATGTATGAAAGCCTATCTTATAGGCATAAGATTCTTTAAAAAGTGTAATAATGCTGAAAATTGACAATCTAATTTTTAACATTTTTATTTTGTAAACTGATGATAAAAATTCATCAGGGGGGATAATAGGGGGCAAAAAGACGTTAAAATTATAAAAATCGGGGTTTGTTTTGTGGTTGAATGGTATATTATCACTAATTTTGCGGTCGTTGGAGAAAATCAAGTCAAAACGATATCTTCATAGCCCGTGAGCAAGACAATAAAAAAAGCGAATTTCTGGATACGCAGGCGATCACATCTCCCGCTTATCGCGATATGCACGTTGGTGGTGTTGGTGCTTTTCTTCAATGAAGACACATCAATAGCTCTAAACATGGAGTATGATAAGACAATCAACGAGCTCACAAAGGAAATAGAACAATGCAGGGATTCTGCGGCTTATTATCGGAGTCAGCGTGAGGCGCTCATTCATGGGGATGATAAACTGGAGCACATAGCCCGAGAAAAATTCCATATGCAGCGGCCTTCAGAAGATGTCTACATATTGAAATGACTTGATCGGGATTACGATAGAACTGAAAAAACAGAAATGGGAATTAAAAACTCTCCCTCCGGGGGCAATATGGAAAAAAGGCGTAAGCTCATAGAATCTACCGCCACATTCGGTCTTATACTGATATGTGTGGCGCTAATAGCACCGTTTGCCGGTCCGTCAGACCTTGAAATGTTGAAAGCGTTCAAGTGGATTTATAGTGCAGGCGCGTTGGTCTATGTGGTTGCGAGGGTAGTGAATGCAATGGATCCTTCCGACTCTCTGCGCATGCGGAGATTGCGCAGGCTGGAATTCTGGGCGGGAGTGGCGTTTATAGCAGGGGGCGCTTTCTGGTTTTATCAGGAAGGGCATCTTGGGGAATATGCCGGGGTGCTTGCCGTGATGCGCGACACTATTATGTTTACACTTGCGGGAGCCCTTATACAGATCATTGCCTCGTGGCTTATCGTGTCGCAGGCAAAAAAAGAATCGCGAAAGACTGATGATTGACAAGGCGCCAAGAAAAATACTGACTATCGACCAGGGAAATTCTTCCGCGAAGGTTGTGGTTTGGGCAAGTGGGAATCCGGTGAGGTCTCAGCGAATGGAAATCCTTGCCATCGAGGAGCTTCTTCCTTTGCTTGAAGAGGAAGAGATCGACGGATGCGCCTATTGCAGTGTATGCCATACCGACGCTAAGTTTCTTGAGACCTTGCGTCGGCTTGTCGACGGGCATTTGCTTGTGCTGACTCCGTCGGTGGAACTGCCTGTCAAGATACATTATGGCTCACGCTCCACTCTCGGAAATGACCGTGTGGCTGCCGTCCTGGGGGCACATGCCCTGTTGCCGGGGGAATCGCTGCTTGTGGTTGATGCCGGAACTGCCGTCACCATAGATGTGGTTGGCAAAGAGGGTGATTTTATGGGTGGAAATATCGCTCCCGGAATGCATTTGCGATTCAAGAGCCTGAGATATGAGACTCAACAGCTGCCTCTTGTAGAAGAATATGGAGAGTTGCCGCCATTCGGCAATGACACTCAATCTGCCATAAGGTGTGGAGTGGTAAGAGGCATGGTGAGCGAAATCGCCGATGCCTATCGTATGGCGAATGAAATCTATGGAAGTTCGAGGATTGTGCTTGCCGGAAGCGACAGCACCGTTCTTGAGCCTCTTCTCAAGGAGAGGGGATTGCCTATACTGACCGATCCTAACCTCGTGGGGCGCGGATTGGTGGAAATATACGAATATAACGCATTTGGCGGGGAACACTGCTGAATGCATCATTTATACATGGAAACGAAATAAAAAGGACTAAACTGATCGTGATGAACAAGATAAAACTTTTGATATTGACGGTGTTGGCTGCTATAGGCAGCGCAAATGCCCAAAACGTGACCACCCCGTATTCAATGTATGGTTATGGCATACTTGGCGATCGCGCCACATCTATGCAGCGCCAGATGGGCTCAGTGGGTTATGCTATGAATTCCGGAAGACAGATCAATGTTATGAATCCGGCATCTTATGCGTCGATTGACTCCCTGACTTTCCTTTTTGATATAGGCGCCGACGTTTCGATGCTTTGGCAGAAGGAGGGAGATGTGCGCGAACATTCCACAGGCGGCGGTCTTGACTACATCACGATGCAGTTCCCGATTTGTAAATATATGGGAGGCTCAATAGGTCTTCTCCCTTATTCGTCAGTAGGCTATGCATTCGGAAAGGATGTGTCGCACGGTGCGATGCAGAATCAGGGATCAGGCGGCATTAACCAGGCGTATATCGGCGTTGCCGGAAAATATGCCGGATTTTCTCTTGGAGTCAATTTCTATTACAGTTTTGGAAATATAATCAACGATGTGTATTCCACTCCAAGCAGCACAGGGCAGACATTGTTCGAGCACGTCATGCAGGTCCGCGACTGGGATATAAATTTCGGATTGCAATACACGGCAAAATTGTCGCGTACAGAAAGCGTTACTGCCGGAGTGACATTTGCACCAAAAAAATCTATCCACGGCAACACCTGGGCAACAATCCAGGAGACTACCAAGGAAAGTGAGGCAGACACTGTTGCAAGCATGAAGATGAACGGAAATTATTACACTCCTATGTCGTGGGGAGCCGGAATATCCTATAAGCATGAGCGCTCTTCAAAATGGATGGTGGAGGCGGACGTGACTTTCCAGCAGTGGTCTAAGGCCAAGTATTCGCCGCTCTATGAAACCGGCAAGCCTGAAAATATGGTGTTTGAAGGTATGCAATTCAACAACCGTACACGTTATGCCGTGGGAGGGGAGTATGTGCCTAAGATCAGGGGCAACTATCTTGAGAGGATGGCTTATCGTGCCGGAGTGTACTACAACAATGACTACCTGAATGTCCGTGGAAACAAACTCAGGGAATATGGCGTCACAGCAGGATTCGGTTTTAACACTCCCGAAGGTAAGACCATGATAAATCTCGGTCTTGAATGGAAACATAGGCAGGCTTATCCCACCGCACTCATAACCGAGAACTATTTCAATATCACTCTCGGTGTGAACGTCAACGAACTCTGGTTCTTCCAGCGCCGTATCAAATGATGTGATTGTAGGCTTTATTAGTTGAAACAAAATGAGAAAAACGGGACTTTCAATGGCATTCGCCACAGCTCTTGCAATCATCATAGGGAGCTGCACGAAGGAATCAAAGGTTGACATTTCGCGTAGCCTTAATCCTGAGAATATGCCGTCGATGGTGACCCATAATATCTCTACTCTCATATCCGACTCGGGAGTGACGCAATATAAGATCGTGGCTCCCGTGTGGTATGTTTTCGATGAGGTCGACACCCCTTATTGGTTGTTTCCTGAAGGACTGTATCTGCAGAAATATGACCCGGATTTCAAAGTGGTTGCCACAGTGGCTGCCGACTCGGCACGGTTTTTCAAGATTCAGAAGCTTTGGAAACTGGAAGGAAATGTGGAGATGACAAAAGCGCCCAAAGACCTTTTTTTGTCGGAACGAGTGTTCTGGGATCAGAGAAAGGCACGCCTTTATTCCGACACGTTTATACATATAGAAAACGAGACCCATATTCTTGAGGGCACCGGTTTTGAATCGAACGAACGTTTGACCCAATACCGCATTCTTCATCCCACCGGAATCTTCCCTGTGGAGAGGGATAATCTCAAGCCGGATTCTAAATAATTGAAAAATCATGACACTCGCCACCGCCATAGTTGTGACCTTCATAGCGTTGTTCCTTTCCGCCCTTTTTTCAGGATCGGAGATAGCTTTTGTGCAGTCAAGCAAAGTCAGAATGGAAATTGATGCCGCCCGCGGCGGAATTGTCGACCGTATAATCCATGGGTTTTCCCGCCACGAAGATATGTTTATTTCCACTCTTCTTGTCGGTAATAATATTGTGTTGGTAATCTATGGAATAACTTTCTCAATCATAATCAACCCGATTCTTGAAAGCTGGTTAGACAATGAAGCTTTTGTCTTGGTCTGCAATACGGTGCTTTCAACGGGAGTTGTGCTTTTTGCCGGTGAGTTTATGCCTAAGACTGCATTCCGCATCAATCCGAATTTCATGATCCGTCTGGTGGCACTCCCTCTCTATCTTATTTACTGGCTGCTCTATCCTGTATCATTGCTGGTTTCAGGAATTTCCAAAGGATTGATGAAATTATTTGGAGTGAAGATCGAGGAGGAGAGCTCAGACCGTCTTACAATGGATGAGCTTGACGATTTCCTTCAAAAACAGATTGCTGACACTTCAGATCGGCAGGAAGTTGAAAACGAGGTTAAGATTTTTCGTAACGCTATTGATTTTAAAGATACGCAGATAGCGGAGTGTATGATACCGCGCAATGAAATCGTGGCGGTTGAATTCGGTTCTGTCTCACGGGAGGAGCTCACGCGTAAGTTTATTGCCACGGGGCTGTCTAAAATAGTGGTTTATCGTGAAGATATCGACGATGTCATGGGCTATATCCACATATCCGAGCTTTTTAATGTGGGGGAAGACTGGAGGAAGCATCTAAAACCGGTGATTTTCACTCCGGAGACAATGCTTGCCAACAAAATGATGCGCCGGATGCTTTCCGAAAAGAAATCGATGGCTATTATTGTGGATGAATTCGGTGGCACCGCCGGCCTTGCCACACTCGAGGATCTTGTGGAAGAGATATTCGGAGAAATTGAAGATGAGCACGACAGAAAGCGTCTGCTCGCACGCGAAGTCTCGGCAGGGGTGTATGAACTTAGCGGGCGCGCTGAGATTGAAAATATCAATGAGGAATTTGGACTCGACCTTAAGGAATCTGAAACGTACCACACTCTTGGCGGCTACATCCTTGAGAATTTAGGTGTGCTCCCCCAACAGGGCGAAATTTTCAATATCGGAGATTTGAAATTCACTATATTAAGAATGTCCGCCACTCGGATTGAACTCGTTAAAGTGGAGAGAATCGATGAAGACCATTGATAAAGGGAGCATCTTGAAAGATTTTAATTAAAAAATGTAAAATTTATTAGACAAAATTTTGTGGTAATAAATACTTTACCTACCTTTATGGCGAGATAATGAATACATAAACTTAATTACCTAATTGTTCCATCAATGAGCAGCAAGCCCACATTTATTTCATCGGTACTTGGGATGCAGGCTAATCTCCGTTCTTTCGCCATGAAGCTGACCCTTGATAAGGATGAGGCTCATGATCTTGTGCAGGACACAACTTTGAAAGCGCTGTCTAACGAAGATAAATTCGTGGATAACGCCAATTTCAAAGGATGGATGCTCACGATTATGCGAAACATTTTTATCAACAATTATCGCAAGAATGTGCGTGAGAACACGATGGTCGACACTTCGGAAGATCTATATCACCTGAATCTAAAGCAGGAATCAGGTCTGGATACTCCCGATGGAGCCTATGCAGTGAATGAGATCTCTGAGATTCTCGCGGGTTTTCCTGCAGATTACAGGGAATCGTTTTCTCTTCATGTGGCCGGTTACAAGTATGAAGAGATAGCAGAGCGTCTCTCCATGCCGCTTGGGACAGTGAAGAGTCGAATCTTCTTCACCCGCAAAAGGCTTCGTGAAATTCTTAAAGACTATCGTTGATAAGACTATTTTCTGTAATAAAAGTATCCGTAATCTCATCGGGGACCGAATCCAGGATTTGGTCCCCTTTTTTTGCAGGTAAAAATAAGTTCCTATGTTAAGGAACACGCTCAAAAATTTTTTACTTAAAACGTATTGATTATAAGGGATAATCGAAAAAATACGTTAGGCACTATATTTTTTTTAGAACTTTTTTTAACACAAATTCATTATATTTATACCGATGAACGAAGATGTGGCCCGCGTCTTTATGTATTAAAAACTCGCTGCCGGGGCAGGCGGCACAGACAACAGACAAAAAAAGAAAGCTATGAAAAAGGTTTTACTCTTACTGGCAGTGATTATAATGAGTGCTTCATCTGCGTTTGCTCAGAGAATGGCTCTTGGTGTAAATATCGGTGCCGCTCCTGTGATCGAAGACAATTCATCAGTGACAAACTTTATCCTCGGTGCGAAGTTTCAGTATAAAGCGACAAGTTTGATACGTCTTGAGGCGGCTGCAGATTTCGGATTCCGCGATAAAGGATTTAGCACTTTCAACCTTATGGGTAATGTCCATTTCATGATTCCGTGTGCAAGAAATTTCTATCTCTATCCTTTGGCAGGTATCGGCTACGGCAATATCAAGTTCAGATGGGATGATGATGATTCTGAAAGCTGGGATAAGTTTGCATTCAATGTCGGTATTGGTGCCGAATATGAGGTGACTTCTAATTTTGCTGCCAACTTTGAGTTCAAATATCAATATATGCAAGACTACGGACGGTTGCCAATTCTTGTAGGTCTTACATACAAATTCTAAAAAGAAAGATACATTTGATATAAATTATATAAAGTAAAAGTGGAGAATCTTCCGGATTCTCCACTTTTTTTTGATTGTTTTCTTGACAAAAGGGATAGAAAGTAACATAAGAAAAAGGATAAAAGTTCATTGATTAACAAAACGGAAGATATTTTAACATTTGTTGATTTGATTGAATAGAAGTGAGTTGCGAAGAAAATTTCAGAAAAATATGCTGTAAAACATAAAAAGACTTGCGGAGGGAGAAAAACGGTTGTAATTTTGCAACCGCAAACGGGAACGAAGCCACGGCGACGCGAACGGAAGCAAAGAGAGAACATTGACAACAATGCCACAGGACAATGACCTGATCCATAAAGGTTCAGGGCCATTCAGACAGAGACAGGGAGACACGGAAAAAGATGTCTCCGTCAATCACAAGTCAACAGGAAAACCGATAGACGAAAAAGGATATCCGGCCAAGAGACAACAACAGGCTCCTATATAAAGGGGGCCGACCGAAGTAGAGAAATAGGAAACTATTATATACTAACAGCGGAGAGTTTGATCCTGGCTCAGGATGAACGCTAGCGGCAGGCTTAACACATGCAAGTCGGACGGCAGCGGGGGAGAAGCTTGCTTCTCCTGCCGGCGAGTGGCGCACGGGTGAGTAACACGTATGCAACCTGCCCTTGTCAGGGGGACAACCCAGCGAAAGCTGGGCTAAACCCGCGTATATCCGGGGAGGGCATCCTCCCTGGAGGAAAGGAGCGATCCGGACAAGGATGGGCATGCGGCGCATTAGCCAGTCGGCGGGGTAACGGCCCACCGAAGCGACGATGCGTAGGGGTTCTGAGAGGAAGGCCCCCCACACTGGTACTGAGACACGGACCAGACTCCTACGGGAGGC
>CAMTMX010000040.1 GCA_947073495.1 uncultured Porphyromonadaceae bacterium | reverse complement strand
TGGGGTTCCATAATAACAGAACGAAAGCTCAAAATTGACCGAAAAGGACTTTATAGATTTCATAAAGTTAAATTCAATCATTCTCTTATACCGGATACCATAAAACGCGCGATAAACGACCAAGACCCGCCCGACTAAATTGAATAGATGTGATTCAGTCGTAGAGAGTTGTGCCGAGGGTCTTTTCACGTTGTCTGATCGCGTGTGTCAAGGCTATGTTTGCAAGGGTCCATACAAGGATGTCGCCAATTAATATGAGGTTTGGGTCAGCGTAAGGCGACAGGAGCACATTTGCTCCGATGAATGCCACCGACACCACAAGAATGGTCAAAAGTGCAGATGCCTGGTTCATGCCGAGGGCGAGCAACTTGTGATGGATGTGGCATTTGTCGGGTAGGAAGGGGTTACGCCCTTTTTTGACTCGGTGGAAATATACCCTGAAAACGTCGAAACAGGGGACGATAAGAGGGGAAAGCGCCACCATTGCCGGATTGTAGTCGACGGTTAGGAAATCTGGCTTCCCACACATGACTGCAATTGCGCAGAACACGAGAACCATGCCGGTGGTGAGAGCGCCGGTGTCTCCCATGAAGATTTTTTTCTGTTTTTTAGCGTCGCCAAACACGTTGTAGTAGAAAAACGGGAAGAGTGTTCCGGCACACGCCGCCGCAAGCATTGAATATATGAATTCGCAACCGTTGAAGAAAACAACTGCATAAAACACGAGGGCTATAGTGCTGAGACCTGAGGCAAGTCCGTCGATTCCGTCAATAAGATTAATTGCATTTACGACATAGACAGCCACAAGGATGGAGAAAATCCATGCGAGCCAGACGGGTAGTTCATGCAGTCCCAACATGCCGTAGAAATTGTCAATATACATTCCGGATGATGCGAGAAGCACGGCGCAAATGATCTGCACCACGAATTTTGCCATATATCTGACTCCGATCAGGTCGTCGGCAATGCCTACGAGGTAGAGCAATATAATGGCGCAGATTTCAAAATATATCGGGACAAGTGTCAAAGACAGGGCATCTTCCATCATGGATGAATTGAACCTGAGGTTGATTGCGATCACGAAGGCAAGGGAAAATAGAAATGCGGGAAAGAAAGCGATTCCGCCGAGTCGGGGTACAATGCCACGATGAATTTTCCTTTCGTCGATCTCGTCAAAGAGTTTACGGCGAAAAGCTATTAGTATGATCTTTGGAATAAGAATTCCAGCCACAAGCACGGAGACGGCAAAGCTAAGCAGATCATTTTCGAGCCAATATAGCATTATATCCTGAGCAAACATTAAATTCAAAAGATTAGTGCCTTAACTAAGGACGGGGATTATAGGCAGAGCTTTAATTGCTTTTCTGCAAAATTACGAAACAAATTTGATAATGTCAAGAAAACAGAAGAAAAAAGAAAAAGGCTGACTCACGTCAGCCCAATTTCCTTCAATTAAAACAACAATAACAACTTTTTTCAGAACGCTTATAGCAGTATATCTTTTGAACCCCTGAGGGTTCGTTTTTTCTGTTTCCATCGTTGAGCTGCTTTATCAGCCGCTTTACGATAATATAACAAGGGCACCGTCCGGATGGTTCGATGCCCTTGTTAATTATTTTTATTTTTCTTAGACACTTATTAATTATAACCTGACAATCAGCTATATTAATTTTTATTGCCTTTTGCGAATGCAAAAAATTTATACTAAATCGAGATAGATATCAAGTGCCGCCTCGATTTCTTTCAATTCAGGAAGACAATCGATTTCAGGAACCCCGGGTTCGAGGAGCAATGTGAAGTTTGGTTTCCCCGCCGTTGCATTCTTTTTGTCGTGAGCCATAAGCTTGATAAGCAACGGTATGTCTTCACATTTTATGTTCGATTTAGGATAGACAGGCTTAAGGATTTCGTTTGCGTAGCGATACACTTCTGAAGAATCCATACCCTTAAGCATGTGGCTTAAAATAAGTTCGACCAACATCCCGTGTGCCACAGCCTCTCCATGGGCAAGGGGAATATGACGCTCGATGGCGAGGCTTTCAAAGGCATGTCCGGCTGTGTGTCCGAAATTCAAGATTTTTCTCAATCCTTTTTCGGTGGGATCTTGAGAAACCACTTGTTCCTTGATTTCTACGCAACGTTTCATCGCTTTTTCAAGGCGGTGGTGGTCTGCCAAAACATTATCCACATCAATAAGAGACTGATATAGCGCGGCATCGGCTATCAGTCCGGTCTTTATCATTTCGGCGTATCCGGAGATCAGTTCCCGCCGCGAAACCGATGATAGGGGAGCGGCGGATATAATCACTTCCGAAGGAAGGTGGAAAGCTCCGATTTCATTTTTAAGACCGTTGAAATTCATTCCTGTCTTTCCTCCCGTTGCGGCATCGACCGCACCAAGCAGGGTGGTGGGGACATTGACGAACCTTATCCCTCGTTTGAAAGTGGCGGCGGCAAAACCTCCGATATCGGTTACAAGACCGCCTCCTATATTTACGATCAAGCTTTTGCGAGTGGCTTGTGCCTCCTCAAGGGCGTTCCATATTTTAATGACGGAGTCTATATTCTTATGGTCTTCTCCCGGCGGGATAACTATTTTATTTGCGCGCGCAAGTGTTTTTGAGCAGGCAAAGGCAGGCATTACCATCCTGTCGACATTCTCATCTGTCACCACTGTGACGGTTGCCGGGTTTAATCCTTCAACAGTTTGGTCAAGTTGATCCGCGATCGGGTTTGGCAAATTAGACTGGAGCCAATCTGCAAATTCTACCATAGATGAGAAAATAACATCCGCACCCTCTTTCTCAAATTCTTTACGTGGAATCGGACCTGTGGTCACGGCTACTGTGAAGCAGCCTGCCGCCTTGCCGGCACGTACACCCAGAGGTGCGTTTTCTACAACGATAGCCTCTTCCGGTTTTACTTCCGCCTTTTCCAAACCTTTCAGATATGGCTCGGGATCGGGTTTGCCATGCGCCACATCGTTGGCGGTTATTCTCATTCCGGCAGGGAAAGCGCCCGGGTAATCAATATCGATATTGTTGAGCAGGCTGCTTTGAGCAGAGCCGGTGACCAGCACACGCGGAATACCGGCAAAAATAAAGGCTCTGAGCATGCGGTCAGCGTCGGGCATAGGTATTTTCTTACCGGATTCCACAAAAAGTTGAGATTTACGGGCATAAAGATCCTTTTTCTCTTTGTCAGTGGCGTCCCTGCCAAATTCCCTGTTGAAAATAAGATTAATAGTTGCGGCACCGGTCATACCTTCATATAGGAAAAATTCTTCAGGAGAAGTTTTGATGCCTTGTTCTTCCATCATGCTGTGCCATGCCCGTGCATGATGGGGCATTGAGTCATACAGCACGCCGTCCATGTCTATCAGGGCGGCTCGTATTCCTTGGGGAAAAGGTGTGTTCATAATTAATATCTGTCGCCCCGAAAGATACGTGGGGCATGTTTCTTAAGGAACGTTGAAAACATAGTCATGATTGTTTGCAGCGTCATATTTGGCTGCATTTTCTATAAAAATAAGCCATCCGTGTTTCAATTGACGCATTATGTTGACATTTGCCGATTCGCTTAGGACTGCCGCGATTTTACGTTCCCTGCCGTCTTTTATACCGTTTCCGCCGAAGCGTATTTCAGGATGATGATAATTGCCCACCAGATTTATCCCAAACGGGAAATGGAAGGGGGAATGCATCAGCCCGAAATGATAATAGATATCTCCTTGAAGATTGTTGACTCCTCCCAACATGATTTCATAACCGCCGCATTTAAGTGTGAATGGGTCCACTTGGAGGAGGTTGTCATGAAATGATCCACGTACTGTAAAATCACTAACTTTCAAAGGCTCGTCGCCTTTCAGCAGTAGGAAATGTGTGATTCTTGAAATTCTTTTGTCGCGTTTAAATTGAACACTGTCGCCATAAAGGGTCAGCTCTCCTTCAAGGGAGGGGGTATTGAGAAACATGTCGGGAAACATCAAAAATTCTCCTTCAGCTTTTGCCGATAATTCCCCCGAAAGATTGGCGAGTTCAGGAGTTTTATTCACGAGTGAGGGGAATGCAACGAAAAATTTGCCGAAATCAAAATCTTGCACGCCGATATTTAGATGCATGAAAATGTCATCCAGTTGTTTTGTAGAATATGTCCAGTCAATTAAGGCGGAGCAGAATTCTGAACCGATATTAAGGTTCCCGATTCTTGCAACTCCATTGCTGAGTGACAATTCAGTGGATAAGGGACTGAAGGACCATCCCTGATATTCCGCGCGATCGGAATGGAGGCGCAGATTTGCATAAATATTTCGAGGGATCACTATGCACAATGAGTCGGCAGCAGAATATGGTCCCATAGGAGGGACGGTAAAATCTACAGGTTTCCCGGTAGATTTTGCAACTCCGGCATAGTAAGTGCCTGCAAGTTCATTGATGTTGACATCGGAAAAATCCGCGTCAAGATCTATAACGAGCATTGAAGGGGAAGATGACGAAAGGAATTGACGCAATCCTTTGACTTTGCCGGAGATTTGTGCTGATGAGGACCTTGAATCCACCTTTAAACTTGAAATCGATAGGGAATCAAGGTCTGTGTGAAGATGTAGGTCGGAGAAAGAGTTGACAGCCGGATAGATGTCTGACAAAAAATATCCATTGCCTGCCGATATGTCGGCTTTCATATTTATCAGACTCAAAGCGGACTGCATTAATGAAGGAATTTGCGGGATAAGGTATAGGGGCGTATGGTTTGTTCGCCGGGCAATCAGGGAGTCTCCGCTTGAAGAATAATGGAATGTCGGAGTAGATGCCGGCGTGTAAGGAGAATGTCGCAGAGATGCTATAATATTTAATGCAATGTCGGAAGATTCAAATTTAAATCCCGGCTTAGAAGACGCGATGCGATCGGATTTGATGATGGCTTTCCCCGCAAGGGTGGGATCGCTTATGTTTCCTCCGGCGCCCAGTTTTGCGGAAATACGTGTATGGTCAATAGTGGAGATTGATGAGTCTTCAAGATTACGGATTACAGTTTTTTTAGAGACTGAAGTTAAATTCATTTTACCCTCTGACAAGGAATTAAAAGAAAGAGAAGGTAAAACGACATCCAGATCAAGGAAGAGATCCGAGATTGATGAGATTATTTTTTTTGCTGTGTCGGTCACTTTTAAATTCCCTGATTTGAAAGTGCCGTCAATATTGAGGTCTTCAACTTTCTTACTTGTGAGGTCGGCAAGACGGCATGATATTTTGGAGCACCCGCTGACGACCCCATCTAATTTCAGAGAGGATTCCGGCATGAATGTTTTGGAAAGTTTTGATAGGTTGGCAATGCATTTGACGTCTGCATCTATTAAGGGATTGCCGGATAATATCTCTTTTGCCGATCCTGAGAAAGAAAGCCCGGAACCATCGGAAAGGAAAGAGCAATTATAAATTTCAAGTTTGTTGGCATCCCTGTTTTTGGGGTCAATATCAAGGAAAGCCGACATATTTATGTCAGACAGTTTCAATGACTTTTTTTGAGTAAGAGGGTATGTAATGTCTGCATCCTTTATTTCGATATTGGAAGTGAAGGCAGGCATGTCGGAAACTGAAATCCGATTGCTTCCGGTGGAGCCGATATGATAAGGCTCGGTGAGATTGATGCCAATATTAAGTGGGAGGTGTCCGTCGGCTTTTTTAAGATTCTCCGGCATCCCGTCAGAAAACATCTTTGCAAGTAAAAGTGCATCCTGAGCGATGATGTTTGTTGAGAAAGAATTGATCACAGGATATTCTCCGGCAATCATATCAAGATCAGAAGATGTCTTTATTCCTGAAAAATCCGCTGCAAATTTGGTCAGGGACAAGGCAAGAGGATTGAATTGAATTTTAAAAGACCCATTGATGTCTATCGGTGAGGCTTGCGGAATATTGTAATTTTTTATATTCCCGTCAGCAATTGCAGATACAGACATGCGATATGAGTCGGCAACGTTCCCCTTTGCAAGTGAGAACCTGTTGACCCTGACATTTGCATATGATTGTGAGGTTGCATCAAAATATGAAATAACAATCGGAGAAGAGATGTCGATTGTGTCGATAGTGACGTGTGGCATATTCCCTTTTGGATGTATCGGCTGGAATATGGAGTAATTGTTGATCGAATCATTGTAAGATACGAGATTTACCTTGGGTGTCGATATCTCGATTTCTTTCAGATCGATTTCCCCGTTAATTGCTTTTAAGACATTAAGCCCTGTTTTTATTCTACTCGCGGATGCAAGGAAATCACAATTCTCAGGCAGTTTCTGACGGATGGAGTCTGGCATATTCTTTAACGTCCTTGAGTTTATGCTCAAGGAATCTATATAAATGTGTAGATAGGGGAACGTTGACCACAATGTGTAGGACGCATTTGAAACCTTGATTTGGGCTTTTAAAAGTTTGCTCCCTTCACGGCTTATGATCTCGGAGAGTCTTGTCGGGGTCAGATAAAGGTTGACACCGACAAAGAAAACTATTATTAGTGTTATAATGGCACCTAAGATGCATGCCGCGATTTTTAGCACTTTTTTGACAGCTTTTGATTCCGCATTGAAAGGGCAAATGGATTTATCAGACATACTGGTTTAGGGTTTATGGTTTATAGTTTAGGGTTTAAGTCGGGATGTTATATCCAATTTGCTTACAACATTCCATCATGCAACATACAACCTGCAACTTACAACATAAAACACCTGACACCAGATGACCGTTTAAAAATTCAGTTAGTTTCATTAATTTTGCAATTTAAAATCGTAAATGGGAATGAAAAGAAGAAACATGGGGCGTGAAATTTCTGATATAGTTGAAGAAGTGGCAAAAAAAGACAAGATTAATATCTTGTTTGTGTGTCTTGGCAATATATGTCGGTCTCCGGCGGCAGAAGGTGTGATGAGGAGCATTGTGGAAGATGCCGGGTTGAGTGATCGTTTTGAAATCGATTCGGCAGGCTTGTATGGCGGACATGCCGGAGATCTTCCCGACCGGCGTATGAGAATACATGCGTTTCAACGCGGATATAATCTCGTTCATCATAGCCGACAGGTCAGAATGTCTGATTTTGATAATTTTGATCTGATAGTGGCAATGGATCATAGCAATTATGACCGCCTTCAGGCAATGGCTCCCACTGTGGAAGATGAACGTAAAGTGATAAGAATGATAGATTTTGTGTCAGGCTTCCCTCAATGTGACTGCGTGCCTGATCCATATTATGATGGTGCGGAAGGATTCGAACTTGTGCTTGACCTCCTTGAAGACGGCTGTAGAAATATGTTGAAAAAATTGGCGGCGGTGTAATCTTTTGGTAATAAAGATTGTCTAATATATAAGGTTTAAGGTTTATCGTTTATGGTTTATGAATAATTTAGGCATATGTAGGGACGCGATACATCGCGTCCGCAGCCGACGACCAAAGACCAAAGACCAACGACCGATACAAAAATATTGACTATGAAGAAAATGATTATAAGCCTGCTTGCTTTTGCAGGTATTTCACTGGGTGCGATGGCAGCCGATTCTCCTACTTTCCCCGGAGGAAAGGAGGCGTTGGATAAGTTTATATCTACTAATCTGATCTATCCTGAGACTTCGAAGTCTATGGGGGTGGAGGGGATTGTGAACGTGCAGTTCATTGTAAACACCGATGGCTCGATCGGCAGCATTAAGATTGTGAGAATGGTTGACCCAGACCTTGAACAGGAAGCGATACGTATTGTGAAGAAGATGCCGGCATGGATACCCGCCGATAAGGACGGAGTGCCAGTCGAGTCAACTGCACAGGTGTCGGTACCGTTCGTGCTTGACAATGATGAATAATTTTTGCTATCGCAAAAGGGTTAATGGGTTAAGAGGTTAAAGGGTTATATTGTTTTTTGCTATCGCAAAAAAGATTAAGGGGTTATAAGGTAATTATTCAGCAAGGGCTTGTCGTAAAAGAGAAGCTTTCTTTAAATTGAATATTAACCTTATAACCCCTTAACCTTATAACCCTTTTGCGATAGCAAAAATTATTTTGTTTTGGGAGTTTCTTCTGCGGGAGCCACTGTGGCTTTCACTGTCATGATGACCACGTCTGCCGGCTCAAGCCCGATTTGGGATGAGCGTTGGCCGAAGATTGCTCTTGCGCTTGTGGCGAACTTTCCTGTTTCGCCGCTTTTGAGCGATTTGAGGGCTTCCCCTACAGGCTCCGGAAGATTACGGGCACCGACTTTTACTTTGCCCGGGAGGGGTGCTTCGATCGACTTGCCGTCTGCTTTTGAAAGTGTGATGGTGGCGTCTACATTGTCTCCGTCTTTGATTTGCACACCTTCGGTTTTTTCAGTGACTTCTCCATAAAGGTTTTCTCCTATCTTTTTAAGCTTAAGATCAGAAGCAGCTTTTGAAAGATTTTCTGAAGCAGCCTTATTGTCGAGTTCTTCTTTCTTGGAATTAAACTCTCCCATAAGTCGATAGAACTCACGTTGCATATCGGATGGGTTTGCCAGAGAATCGGATGAAAGTGCCTCTGCGAGACTCTCAAGGAAGACTTTCTTATTCAGCTTAATGTCGTAGTCTTTCTTGAACTGCTGGAAGTTCATTGCCATCTGCATGCCAAGGAATACGCCACGGTTGTAAGCCTCGTTGTCATCTTTGGTGGCGTTAAGACCTGCCTGCACGCCCATCACGTATGCTTTTTTTGCTTCTGCAGTAGCAAGGGTGGTGTCTCTTTGGGCTTCGCGATCATATTCTGCACCTCTCATCTGTGCGAAATAGTAGATAAGCGAGTCTGCTTTTGAGGCATCGGAGATATCTGAAAGAGGTTTTGCCTCCGGATTTTGGCAAGCCGCGAAAAGAAGTCCGCAAGCCGCCATTGCAATGTAAGATTTAAATTTCATGTTGAATAGAATCATTGTGTTGAGTAAGGTCTGGGGTATTTCCTGTTTCCGAAGCGGGAACCACCACCACTTCCACGGTGTCGCCGGATGGAACCATATCTGAAGCCCTTCTGCCCTTACAAGATACAAGAGAAAGAGATAAAACCGCGACTGCCATGAAGATGGCAGTGCGCGGTTTGATTGAAATGTTGTTCATATATCCGTTCATTGGTTCACACCGATGAGGAGAACCTGGAAAATAAGGTCGGAATTTGGAGGAATTGCACCGGGAGCACCCTGTTCGCCGTATGCAAGGTTTGAAGGGATATAGAAGATAGCTTCTCCACCTTCTTTCATTAGTTGCAGACCCTCGGTCCATCCGGGTATCACGCGGTTAAGCGGGAAAGTTGTGGGTTCCCCACGGCTGACAGAACTGTCGAAGACAGTACCGTCGGTAAGCATACCGGTGTAGTGAACTGTCACAGCATCAGTTGCCCCCGGAGCTTTCCCGGTTCCTTCAGTGATAACGGCATACTTGATGCCTGATGCGGTCACTGCATACGTGGAATCTGAGGGCGTGTCAGATTTCTTGTCGGCGTTATTGAAGAAATCAGCGCCATATTTGGTGAGGTCTGCTGTAGGGGTTGCAGCCTTTTCTACAGTGGCTACCATTTCTTCAATCACTTTGGCTGAATCTTCCTGTTTGGCTTTGTTGCCGTTGCAAGAAGTAAGCCCGCCCATTGTGAGCAGAGCTATGGCTGCCGAAAAGGCTGCCGGAATAAAAATCTTTTTCATTATGTTTATGCAGTTTTTATTTCTTTACAACTTTGATAAGCTCCACGTCGAAGATAAGAGTTGAATGAGGAGGGATTGCGTTGGGCACGCCCTGCGGACCGTAAGCAAGGTCGGAGGGGATGAAGAATGTGTATTTTGCACCCTCTTTCATGAGCTGTACGCCTTCTGTCCAACCCGGGATCACACGGTTGAGTGGGAATGTGGCGGGCTCTCCACGGCTTACAGAACTGTCGAATACTGTGCCGTCAAGAAGTTTGCCTGTATAGTGCACTGTCACTTCGTCGGTTGCTGTCGGCTGAGCGCCTGTGCCTTCTTTCTCAACGATATATTGAAGACCGGATGCTGTTTCCTTGACGTTTTCTTTTTTCTTGTTTTCCTCAAGGAATTTCTCTCCTACAGATTTGATTTCGGCGGCTTTCTTTTCAGTGAGTTCCTGAAGATATTCCTGTATGAGTTTATTTGCCTCTTCGGGAGTGAGTTTGGTTTCCTTACCATCGAAAGCTGCATGAACGCCTTCGTCGAATTCTGTCTTGTCAAGGTTGTCCACGCCCATTGCGCGAAGCTGCTGACCGAGGGCCATGCCCCAGGCATAACTTAATTTATCCATTGTCTTTTTGTTTTTATAATGCTTTTCGGAATTTTGGGTTCTATAAAGCACTGATTGATAATCTAAATTTTGGATGGTCTGACAAGATCGGCTGGATCAGTCGGCTGAAATAAACAAGACTACTGATGCTGCCGGGTTATGTCGACCCTTAAGAATATAACGTCTGAACATGGAAATTGTTATTATCATCTGTCAACTTCCAGGTTTAGCTTTTTAAGTTCTTTTGCTGTGAGCACCTCATAGTCTTGAACGTAGCCTGTTTTCGACCCTTTGAAACGGTAGGTGACTCCGACACGGGCTTTGGCTGCAGTCATCAGAAGGGAATCTCCCGCTATCCCGTTTTGGAGCAATTGCGACATTTTTCCCTTCCCGATACCGATGATTTTCCCTTCGAGCTTTTTATGTGATGTCTGGTTCTCATCTATTTCATAATTATATACGATGAGATTTGGCTGCAGCTCAACTTTTTTTAACACCAGGCCATCCCCTTTATCCTTAGGGAGTGTGGAGTTTATTTCCTCGATCAATTCGTAAAGCTTATGATGGGCGTTGTCTGCAAGTCTGGCTTTTTCATTGGCAGACTGTATGGCACGATCAGCTTCCTCTGAGTTGAGGCGGATGTCGAATCCGTCGCCGGGAGTGTCGCACATAAATCTCCAGCAAAGATCGATGCCGGCAGATTTTGCAAGATTTAATAGGTGAGAATGTTTTTCCACCATTTTTTCTTTAAACTCCTCTTTCCATTGAGGATCGTTCCATAGTTCCTCAAGACCTTGTGCCACGCGGCTGCCGTAGAAGTCGCGATCGAGAGTTGTATGCACTACGATTGCGTCATCTTCAACAACGGCATCGGAAAACACTATCACGTCGTCATACTCCGGAAAATGCTTGGTAAGTTTATATAACGACCGCTTAAGCTCCATGTTTTCCGACGGTCTTTTGGTGCCGCATACAGTGAGAAGACAGACACCCGCAATAATGGCTGTAATTGCCAGAGATAGTCTGATGATACTTTTACTCATAATTTGTCAGGTTTTAGAGGATGGAACAATCTTATTTTCAAACCGAAAAGACCAAAGTCTCATTAGCCGGATGCAAATTAATGAAATTTTTAGTCAGTATGTTTCCCTGTCTGCAAAGCAAAGATTCCTTTCTGCCGCTCGATTTCTGCCGTCAGCTGTTCTTTAGTAGGGAGGTAAGTGAAGTATTTGGCTGCGTAGATTTGTTTGCTGTCTTTCAGAATTGAATATCTGGCTAAATCCTTGCTTGTCTCAGAGCAAAGGAGCAATCCAATTGTTGGATTATCACTTTCTGAACATTTCAATTCGTCGTACATACGGATATACATATCCATCTGACCGACATCTTCGTATGTTATTTGAGAACTTTTTAAATCTATGAGTAGGAAGCATTTGAGGATATAGTTGTAAAACACGAGATCGATGTAATACTCGCCCATATCTGTTTTTATCCTTTGTTGACGCGCGACAAAGGCGAACCCTTTCCCAAGTTCGAGTATGAACTTCTGCAAATGGCCTATGATAGCTGATTCCAGATTTGTCTCGGAATACGCAATATCTTGAGAGAATCCTAAAAATTCTGCCACAACGGGATTGCGTAGGAATTTATGTCGGTCTTTCTGATAATCTGCAGTCAAGCGCTGCATCTCATCAATTACTTCTCCGCGTTTTGATTCAGGGGTCTGTAGTAGCCTATAATAATACTGAGAGCCGATGTTCCGGTTCAAAGTGCGGACACTCCATCCTTCACCTGCCGCTTCGCGCATATACCAGTCGCGTTCATCTTCATCCTCGATTCTCATCAACCGTTCGTAGTGGGACCAAGACAAATTGGGGGGAAGCATCTTTGCCAATTCCAATTCGGCAGACAGAGTCTGCCCCTTTGTAGTCATCTCACTTATGGATTTAGCAGACACTATCTGCTGAATTGATGTGTCGAATTGGGCAGTCACTGTCTGCCCAATTATTAAATTGTTGAATGTCAGATAAAACTTTCTAAAGCTCTTGATATTTACGACAGAATATCCCTTGCCAAACTCAGCGGTTAACGCTTCTGAGGCAAGTTCAATGATATGTTTACCATATTTAGCTCTTTTTTGTCCGTGCTGCTCTTGCTCTACAATGCGACGACCTACAAGCCAATTACTGACAACTTGATAAATGTCGGCGGCTTGGTACGCCTTTTGTTTGGCGGTATATATTATCGTCTTGATGTCGTTGATGAATTGCTTGTCATCAGCGGATATATCATTATGTGGATTAAGGTCAATTCCCATTTTGCAAAGATAAGAAAATATTCTGATTCAGATGGCTTAAAACTTAGAGTATGTTTACTTTGGGCATAAGTTAGGATTTAGAAAGAGTTTTTGAGGTTGTTTTGAGACTGAGTGAAGAAGTTATGGGGTTCCATAATAACAGAACGAAAGCTCAAAATTGACCGAAAAGGACTTTAAAGATTTCATAAAGTTTAATTCAAACATTCTCTTAATGGTTCTACCTAATTTTGAATTAGATTTGACGTTTTATTAGAAATTATAGGATAGCGTCAGATAAGCTCCTTGCATGAACGGGTGTTTAGGATAAAACTTGGAGAAGGAAACTCCATTATATGACAGATGTCGGTATTGGCTATAGATGTCAAGGTTTGACATCATGTAGCCGAGGCTGAATCCACAAGGACCGATGTCTGCATTTATTCCCAAATGAATGTCTACGGCAAGCCATTGTCCTTTGTTTGTACTGACATAATCGTAATCGGTTACAATTAATCCGTTCCTTTTCTCTATACATGCTCTCTGATAGGGTATGTTTAACATCACCCCGGGTTCAGCAAACAGTGAAAGTGCTATCTCCCTTATATCTATGGCAGGACTTTTCAGGATGACGGACGGTCGCAAGAAAAAATTACCGGGTTTGTTGTCGTCATCATCAATTGCCCAGTCTGTCCCGGAAGCTCTCCCGTCTTCATACCAGTTCTTCCACCACCCGATACTGCCCCCGACCCCGAGATATTTCCAAACCATATAATGGTATGCGAACTGCAACTGGTATGTGTCTGAGGTGGTCAGGGCTCCCGTGACCGAAGCACGGTTATGGGTGAAATACTCATCACTGTTGCTTTGTCCGTGCATCAATGATGCAGCAGAAATTAGTAGAACCAATGCCAAAAGCCTACGCATCTGGATTTTATAGTTGCTGTTCCGTCGCGTTGTATTCATAGCGTAAATAATGATTGGAAGAATCCATAAAAAAATTCATCTATCCCTGTTCTGTATTCTTTCCGATTATACTTTCCATTAATAGATAAACCCTTGTGCCTATGTTTTGAGGCCAGCGGTCTGCCGGATTTATGTCAAGTTCCTTTGCAATAGATATGGCTTTAGACGCGTTTGGGAGTAAATTCGGGGCATCATAGTTCGATTCAGAATAAGAACCTAACAGGTCGCGCATACGTTTTTTAAGCCAAGTCAACCCTGATTTATTCTTTCTGTTTAATGCAAGCTCCTTTGTTGTTGTCTCATCATATTTCCTGATGTCTTCCAAATGTAACAATAGCCATAACTCGAAACAAGGATTGCTCATACAGAAATGAAGATGTGAATTTTGCGAGCACAGCTGCGCCACCTGCGAGAGCATACGCTCATGCCAGCGGTCACGGTCAATCACTAGCCAGAGTTCATCGTCGTCCTCAATATTATACTCACGCATGAAATCGGCAATCTGGGCATGCACGCTTTCAGGCGAGGATTCATTGGAATCCCGCGCGAGTATCTCGACATGCACATTGGGCGCACGGAGTTTCTCTTTCACTGCCGAGAAATAGATTGACTCCGTGTATCGTCCCTCGCTTGCAATTACGACTAATCTTGCGGAACGTACACCTTCAAGACGTACAAAATCCTTACGCTTTCTCATTGTTCTGCCAGTTTAGTGTATTAATAGGGGCGAAGAAAGGGATGGCGCTATATCGTCCTTGCAAATATCCTTTCTGCACATTTTCACGTGGCTTATATTCTGCAAGCGATACCAATTTTGAAGTACCATTTTTATCTTTCTCCACAAACCATACCTCATCTGACCGTATCATATCAAGATTGAGCAGATTGCATTCATGTGTCGAGATGACAAGCTGGGTGTCACGCTCCGATGAAAGTTCGTGAAGGTAACACTCAATCAGTTTCTGTGACAACAGGGGGTGCATGCTACGGTCAAGCTCATCTATCATATAATCAACTTCATTTTGACCAAGGTCAATCAGCATAGGTATGAAATCAAGCAAGCGGATTGAACCATCCGATTCTTCGTCCATCTCAAACACTACCTCGTCGTTGGTCTCATTGCGGTGCACTGCCTTCTGCTTGAAGATTGTGTAAGTGCCGTCTTCTTTGAAATCAAAAAAGAAACATTCATTGCTTTCTGGAGCGGCTACAAGGGCAGTCCGTCCCGGAGTGGAACTGCTTATGATTTTATCAAGTAGCCTGTCCGGCAGATTAGTTTCCTCTTTTGAACGTACCGGGAATCTACGGATATCAACTATTCCGGTATTAAAATATTGAAGCAGACGGCGCGTAGCTTCATGGAAGTCTTCATCCTGCTCCGCATTGAATGAGATGCCACGGAATCTGGTGCCGGGGAAGATTACACGCAGGCAGGATGAAAACCATGAATATGCCGTCTTTATTGCGCACAATCCTTTGCCATTGCGCTCTATGTATTCAGAGAGAAAACTCTTTTTAGCCGGGGTTCCTTCACCTAAAAATTTTACGAACTGGGCAACCGAAGAGTCTCCATGTATGTCGCCGAACTCAAATTCATTGCCATTCTGAGTTGTCTTCCGAGTGAATATAAGTTTGTCGCTACGGCTGTTGATCTCATAAAGCCATTCCTCTTTAATTCCGTTTATCGATAACTCCATGCCGTATGCAAAGTATCGCCCTGTGATCTTGAATTCAATTTCAATCTTCGAGACAGGATTTATGGGTTTTGCCAGTTTGAAAGGCTCGAAGTCTCCGGAAGGGAATCTGCCCACGGCTATCTGCTGGAGCAAGGCGATGGCTTTGATGACATTGCTTTTACCGGAAGCATTCGCACCGTAAATCACTCCGATTTTCAATGCTGAAATATCATCGCGCTTTTGTGCCCGGCTAACATGTGTGGGATGGACCGTCCCCTTGCCGGCAACGAAGCTGATTGAGGTCTCCTCCTTGAAGGAGTAAATGTTCTCGAATGTGGCTCTTAGGATCATTGTTTGTCGTATGATTGCATTATTTGTGCAAAATTACGACAAATAGTCTATCTAACCAAATATATACTGATGGTATTATATAAAAAAGATGTTGATATATGACGCAAGATGATATCGTTGACCCAGTCATGGTTCTATATTTTTTGATTCTATAGGCTGGGGCAATCATTTTTTGTAAGTACTTACAATCGTTTGGAATACAAAAAATACTGAATTTTTATTTTTGATAATAATGATATTGGCTACTTTGTTGATGGTTCTGTAAGTTGTTGCGTATTAATAATATATTTGATAAAGAAGATGGATTTTTTTGTCTCCCGATACAACTTTTATCAGGAATTGCTTATCCTGGACTTATTTTGTAATAATAAAAAAATGATGTGAAGGTATTGTGCAAATGAACAATTATGTTTAACTTTGCATCGGCTTTGAGACCGATAATGTCGGTTTGGAGCTTTAGGATTGTCTTATGGTGTAATGGTAGCACTGCAGTTTTTGGTTCTGCCTGTCCAGGTTCGAATCCTGGTAAGACAACGAAATGAGACCTCAACTCTTATTGCGAAGGAGTTGAGGTTTTATTGTATTGGCACTTACAAACGTTTTATCGATATGGCGGAAGAATTAGTTGTGGCGAAGGGGAATAAGGAGGAGAAATATAAGGTTTTGTTGCCTCAGCTGGAAGCCCTGATGAAATATGAGTCGGATCCGGTGGCTGTGATGGCAAACATGTCGGCTGCCATCATGGATACTTTCAAGTTTCTTTGGGTCGGTTTCTATACTGTTGACAGCGACAGGCTTGTATTGGGCCCGTTCCAAGGTCCGTTGGCTTGCACACGCATAGCTTACGGAAAAGGTGTATGCGGCACGGCATGGGCTGAGGCGCGTACTCTTGTGGTGCCGGATGTTGAAGCTTTTCCGGGTCATATCGCCTGCAGCTCGTCATCCCGTTCGGAGATTGTAGTGCCGTTTTATAGGAATGGAGCGGTGGCAGGTGTCCTTGATATTGACAGCGCGGATCTCGATACTTTCGATTCCGTCGATGCAGAATGGCTCGAAAAGGCTATGGCGATTCTCAGTGAGAAATTGTCGGGGAGCCGGGTAACGGAAGTAGAGCGTAACGGGGTGGTTGTATATTGCGCCTCATCGTCATGGGTACCAAGAAAATATCTTGATGCCGCCTACGAAATGGGCTCACTGATTGCAAAGAATGGGTTTACTCTCGTCACGGGAGGGGGCTATCGTGGACTTATGGCTTCCACTATCGACGGTGCGCTGTCGGAAGGTGGAAATGTTACAGGAGTGTTGCCACATTTTATGATAGAAAATGGTTGGGCACATAAGGGCTTGACAAAATGTATCGATACTCCCTCCATGCACGTGCGCAAGCAAACAATGGCTGAGCTTTCTGTTGCAGCAGTGGCGCTTCCCGGTGGTATCGGCACTCTCGACGAACTGTGTGAAATCATGGCGTGGAGTCAGCTGAAGCTGTTTCCCGGCAAGGTCGTGCTCGTGAATGTCAACGGTTTCTTTGATCCCCTAATAGAAATGTTTGATAAGATGAGAGAAGAGGGATTCATGCGAGGCGGAGAAATCCCTGTGAAGGTTGTATCCACTCCCCAAGAAGCCATAGAATATATAGGTAATTCTTCTTGCCGGGGATGATAAATCTTTTGTTTTAAATTCTAATTACAATGACATGGAAAAGTGGAATCAGCTTTCTGATGATGAAATAAAAATGGGGTTTGTCGCTTCATGTATCGAGAGTGCCGCAGAACGCATAGGGTGTGGATGTGATGAAATGCTTGACAGAATGGAGAAAGTCGGTCTTATTGACAACTATATATATCCGCATTATGAGGCTCTTCATTCTGAAGACAGACATAATCTTACTGATAATATTATTGAAACTCTAAAACGTTGGGAAGCAAATAATGCGGGGAATTATGAAAGATAAGGTTGAAATATATCATGCTGCCACAGAAATTATATCCCAACCCATGTGTGGCGTGGGCAGAAAGAATCTTGATTTCGGTCCCGGTTTTTATATGACTGATATTTATGATCAGGCAGTGATGTGGGCAAAGCGCCGTGCCTCGGAACGACAATTGCCGCCAATACTAAATGTGTATCTTCTTGACCGGAAGAACATGTTAAAGGAAGCGCGAGTCAAGATTTTTGAAAACTATGACAAAGACTGGCTCAACTTTATTGTGGCATGTAGAAAAGGTGAACCGGTATGGGAAGAATATGACTATATAGAGGGTGGTGTGGCAAATGATCGCGTCATTGATACAGTAAATCTGTTTATCAACGGACTGATGTCGGAAGAAGTCGCGATCAGGCGTCTCCGTTATATAAGACCAAACAATCAGATCTGTATACTGAATCAGGGGATATTGGATCGTCACATTGTATTTAACGAAGCAATAAAACTATCAGACTGATGGATAATTACAGTAAAGAAATCTTGGATATTCTCAGATGGAGCCGTATGGGAGTCATCGCATGCCTTATTGCTGAAAAAGTTGGCTCAACACCACTTCAAGCCCTCAAAAATTTTTATAAGAGTGCTACATGCAGACGGTTCCATGACCGAAGCACGGGGTTGTATATTCAGAGCGATAACTACATTGTAGATGATTATATTATTGAAATGGAGAATAAAAAATAAAAAATCCATTTCTGATACAAACTGTCTTTAAGACAATATAATAGCCAATTCAAATTTAAGATGCGAAATTTGAATTGGCATTTTTTATGTATCAGTCAGGTTTAATTTTCTTAGCAGCTATTTATTCCTGAGAGGTACTTATGTGTTTTAGTTTATGGTCGGTTATGGCGCAGACGCAGGAATCTGACCAGACGTTTTCTGCAGTCTCGATCATATCGATTATGGTATAGATCGGGAGAATGATCCCCATGATTCCGACATTCGCCCCGATGCCCGACATTAATGACAGGGTCAGGAAATAACAACCCATGGGCACCCCGGCATTGCCTACAGCCGAAAGCACAGATATGAATATCCAAAGGATCATCGTCGGTATGCTTAATTCCATACCGTTGTTCTGCATCACAAAAAGGGAGGTGGCGAGTATGAAAGCAGCGCAACCGTTCATATTGATGGTGGTGCATATCGGGAGTACGAATCTTGACACTTTGGGATTTACTTTCAACCGTTGTTCGGCATTTTCCATTGTGACAGGGAGTGTTGCGGCAGAGCTTTTTGTAAACAGAGCCATCAACACCGCAGGCATCATACCCGAGAGGGTCTTGATAGGATTGAGTCCTGAAAGGAGAAGGAACAGGGGAAGCACGATAAAGAACTGTGTGCAGTTGCCGGCTATTATGACAGCCACATATTTTCCGAGCGAATCGAACATTACGCCGGCGCCTACTTCTGCAATAAGTTGGGCGGCAAATGCCACGATTCCTATCGGAAGAATTGCTATAAGCCAATGGATCAGGATGAAAAGGAGTTCCTGAAGTCCTAACAGACCGTTCATCACAATTTCTTTAGGTCTGGAGTCAGGCATTTTCGAAAGGGCGATACCCACGGCAAAACACATTAACAGCAATGCAAGTACATTCCCTTCAAGGAGAGGCTTGACAACATTGTCAGGAATGACAGAGAGGATGTGGTCGGCATAAGAAAAACCGGTGGTCTGCTGCACGGCTTCGGTCTCGGCTCCTATTGCTGAAGGAGGAAGATTGCCCGGGGCTATCAGCAGATAGTAGCAGAGAGCCACGATTGATGCCGCAAATGTGGTGAGAAGAGTGTATGTCAATGCGGTCCTGAACATTTTCCCCATCTCTTTCCCTCCTCCCAGAGAGGCAAGCGTTGTGATAACGGCAAGCACGATTGTCGGGACAGCGAGGAGCCTGAAAAGACGCGTGTAGAGAGCGGCGATGAAATTCATAATGGAATCAACCGCCTCGATTCTTAGAAACCCGATGCCGACTCCCACGGCGAGGGCGCCGAGCCATATATAGATCTGGGCTTTTTTCATGGTTTATGGTTTAGTGTTTATGGTTTATAGTTTATAGTTCAGGGTTTATAACCACTATTAATGAATAAATGTTTCAAAGTTACATAAAGTTTACGTGCCGTAAAAATAAAAAGGGGGTTAATTTTTGTTAGAGGAAAAGACAAGAAGGAGTGGAAAGCGTTTCCTTTAAAAAGAGAGACATGACTGGAATTTATAAAAAAAGATTAAGGGATATGGGGGGCGCCCGTATGGCGGGGATTTTTTTAGCGGTGGCGGCGGTTTTGTCGATCACGCTTGCCGTGTGGTATGGAACAAGAAAGCCGAAATCTCCGGTCACGGAAGGGGAGCACATAGAGAAGAAGGGTGAATACTGGGAAGTGGATGTTCCGACTCCCAATATAACTGAGGGTATGAACGACGTGCAGGGAATTATTTTGCACCACACGGCAACCGAAGATGCCGAACATGCACTCAAGACCCTTACCTCCCCAAAGGGTGGGGTGAGTTGTCATGTGCTTATCGATACAGACGGCACGCGCTATGTGCTTGCTGACCCCACGGCTATCACATGGCATGCAGGTAAGTCAAGGCTTAACGGAAGAGACGGATGTAATGACTTTACCGTAGGGATAGAATTTCAGGGGAACACTGTAGAGGAGCCTCTGACAGACGATCAGATCCAAAGTGCCATAGACTATGTGATCCCTTTGATTCATCATTATAATATACCTCTGAAAAATATTGTGACGCATGAGCAGATAAGGAATAATTTCAAGGAGGCTCATCCCAAAGTAAAGGCACATGCCAAAGTGGATGTCACTCCGGAGGAGCATGACAGGTTTATGAAAGCCCTTCGGCAGCGGATGCGTGCCGAACTCTTCCCCTCCTTCTATTCAGCCCGCTGATATAGATGATTCAACTTTCGTCTGCGAATGTTGAGGGTTATGAGTTCATAAATTGTGGGTGGAAATTCGGCATCCATAGATATTGTGTTCTGATATAATCCTTTAGAGTAATTACATAGTTATTAGCTAACATGTTGATTACTAATAATTAAGACGCTGATAGCTAATCGTCATGCCAGCCAAAATTTGTCGTTGCATAATAATTTTATACAATAATATGTGATATATTAAAAAAAAAATTGTAACTTTGGAATTTAGAAATGGGTTTGTGTAAATGCAGCCCTACAATTTCTTTTTACATAGATCGGCGGCGTAAGTCGCCAAGGTGTTGTTGCTTTTATCTTTATATCCAAACTTGGCGGTTTTGATTTCCAAAAAAGATAACGGACAACAGCACCTGCATCATTGTTATGTCGATATCGGGTTTTTCATGCCCGGATATATCTATGGTGTGGGGCTGTAAGTCTTATTTTTTGGATGGCACGCCAAGGCCTGGATATAGATAAGACCTAATAAATTCCTCACACCTTTTTTGCATTTCAAAATGCTGCTTCAACCGAGGATGAGAGGCAGGTATGGGAGGTTATATGATGCCATCTTTCTTACCCTTGACTTCAACCGGTCTTGCCGAAGAGATTTTCTTGGTCTCTGCTATTATTGCCGCCGGATATTTCGGGATCCTTTATTTCAGACTGAAAAGGAAAACAAAACAAGTGGTATCGTCAGATAAGGTTGGCGATGCTGGGCGGCAATCTCAAGATAATCAGAATGTAATGCATGAGGATTCCGGCGATTCTGAAATCATAAGAAAATATAGGGAACGTCTGGAAATTGCCGTGGATACGATAATGACTGATAAACTTTATCTTCGTCAGGGTTTCTCTCCGAAAATCGCATCCGACCATTTCAAGATGCCCGTCAATCTCTTCTTGGATGACTTCGAGAAAATCATTGGTGAGAAATTTTTTGACTTTATCAATAGATTGCGCATGGAGGAGGCTGCCGAACTCCTCTCCAGCCATCCGCAATACACTATCGAGGCAATCGGAAAGATGTGTGGCATCGAATCCCGCCAGCATTTTCATCGACTTTTTTCTAAATATTACGGGATGACTCCGGCTGCCTGGCGCAACAGATAGGCACCTTTCCCTCCGTTCGGATGGGGCAGACGGCGAGATATTGGAAAACTATTTGCAGTTTTTTGGTGTTGCCGATTGTACCCGGATGTAACTTCTATTTAAATTGCTATTTATTAATTATATATAACTTGGCGTGCGGCGGTGTAACCACCTTTGGGTTACATCGCCGCGTTACATGTAACCCTCTTTTCAGATTACATAGTGGGGCTTGATTTGCTTGCCATGCGCATTCATTCCCTTTAATTTTGCAATGTGTTTAAAGGAGCCCACACCCCCTTTAATTCAACTTTCGGCTGCAATAGTTGAGGGTTGGTGAACTTACGAAACTTAAATAATTAACCTGACTTTCTTCCGCGTAATTACGGACTAAACATCAATACAACATCCGAACCATTAAATATGGGAAAACGAATAAATTCATCTGCTATAATTGCTTTTACAGCCTTCATGGGTGCTTCATCCCTGGCGGGCTCCTCATCTTCCGTAGCGGAAAAGGATGATGCCGGTCAGCTGTCGCAGATTTCCGCACCTGTCTATTTCCGACAGGGCAACAGCGATATAGACCGGGCTTTCATGGACAACAGGAGCCGCATAGATTCTTTTGTCAACAATCTCCGTAAGATTCTCGCCGACACCACATGCCGGCTGACGGAGGTGAGGGTGACAGGTCTTGCTTCCGTGGAGGGTGGATTGAAAAGAAATAACCAGCTCGCCGGAGAAAGAGCGGAGGCGCTTGCCGAGTTGCTTGCGAAAGAAGCCGGCATCGAACGCTCAATGATTCAAGTTGTTAACGGAGGTGAGAACTGGAGTGGACTGCTTGCCATGACCCTGGGATCAGAAGGTATTCCCGATAAGGAAGAAGCCGTGAAGGTTTTGTCGTGGGAAGGCGCTTCGCGAGATTCCATTAAGAACGCCCTTATGACGCTCAAAGGAGGCAGGGCATGGAAATATATGTATGAAAACTTTTTTCCCGTTTTGCGCACCGGTGCAGGTGGTGCAGGCAGCGACCGGCGTTTATCTGATTTGGGAAAGGACAACTTTCGTCGTTTTGAAGAAACACTTGTAAAAGCAGGGACAGACTCCAAACTCTTAAAGGATTTGAACCGCCAGGGTCTGACCTCATCTGCCGTTTATGAGGAAGTCGACAAAACTATTGAAATGTTGAAAAACAGCACGGATCCTGAAGAATTCGCGAAGATCTCACATATGGCTGTAGACGGCATGCTTCAACAGGAAGACGAAAATTCCAAGGTAAACTGGTCGCTGCTGCGGGAATATATTTCCGGTTCTGATATCGTCTTTAAAGACAGTGTGTTGAATATAATCGACAGTGTCCCTGCGGCTGCCGGCAGGGAGCGCATGTTGCGTGCGCTAAACGGAGGCATGGTGTATAAGGAGATAGAAAAACTCTATCCCCAACTCCTGACTCCGGGAGTGGATTCAGGCGCGGCTCTCGCTGAGATCGCCGCTAAGGAGAACAGCCTCAAAACGAAGATCTCCATGTTGCAGGATATGATCAGGGGTGTGAATGTTCCTGAGAGCCGGAAGGTTGTGGAATCTCTCGACTCCGCAAAGACAATATCCGATCAGCAGAGGGTGATCAACTCCATGCGTGAGGATCCTCGTTATGAGGAGATCCTTGAAAAGGCTGAAATTCCCGATGATTCCGAATTCACCGAGGCTGCCGCCAAGGAGTCTGACCTTAAGACGAGGGTGGCGATGCTCAGGTATCTTATCGGAGGCTCGGGCATTCCCGGATGTGAGGCTGTCGTGGCTTCTTTAGATTCTGTGGCAGGGATCTCGGATATGAAAGACATCATCAACGATCTCAGGGGAGACGCCCGATATGATGAGTTTGTTGAAATCGCTGATATCCCGGATGTCTCAACTCTTGCCGAGGCTTCGTCGCAGGAGGTGATGCTCAAGTATAAGGTCTCGTTGTTGAGATATATGCTTACAGGGTGCGGAATCCCGGGGGCTGATGACATTGCAAAAACTATTGAAAAGTCGGCAACTGCCGAGGAGCGGCAGCAGATTGTGGAGGCTTTGAAAAAGGAACCCGCATACGGTGTCCTTTTGCAGATGGCAGAGATACCCGACACAATACCTCAGGATGCCGACGAAACTCAGAAAAAGGAACTCGACTCGAAGTTCTCCATGCTGCAATATATGCTCACCGGGGTCAATATCCCCGGAAGCGACAATGTGGCGGCTTCTCTCGACAATGTTTCAGACCTTGCAGGACAGCAGAAGATTGTCAACGCGCTGAGGGAAGATCCACGGTATGACGAAATTCTTGTCTCCGCCGATCTCCCGGATGATTCTGTGTTTGCCGAGGCTGTAGCCAGGGAGAGGGAAATGAAATCTAAAATCTCTTTGCTGCAGAACCTTCTTGTGGGAGCCGGGATAGAGGGTGGCGACAAGGTGGCAGAGTCGCTCGAAACGGTAGCCACCATCTCGGGACAGCGAGAGATAATCGACAATCTGCGAGGCGATTCACGCTACGCTCCCCTGATGGAGATTGCCGGAGTGCCGGAATCTTCCGCTTTTGAATATGCTGCCGGTAAAGAGGCGGAACTCAATTCCAGAATCGGTGTGTTGCGCCGGATGCTCACAGGCTCGGAGATCCCGGGGTGTGAGGCGGTGCTTGCTTCTCTTGAGGGTGCTTCTTCTCTTGAGGCACAGCAGGAAATCATAGACAATCTGCGTGAGGATTCCAGATATACATCACTCCTTGTCCAGGCGGAAATCCCCGACAGGGAGACTTTTGCCGGGATAGTGGAGGAGGTCCGCAACCCCTCTCTCGCATTGCGGGGTCAAAATGCCCCCGTTTCTGCAGAACGTCTGGCTCTTGCAGCCGAAAACTGGCGACGCCTTCGCGATATGGTGGCGTCGGAAGAGATGCCGGAAGAAGAGAGGATGAAGGTTCTCGACATAATCGACAATACTCCTGATTCTCCGGAGCGTCTTCAGAAAGTCTTCGAGTCGGTTTCTCCCGCTGTACGGGAAAAATTCAACAGCGATTTTTTCCCTAACCTGCTCTACGGTCTTTCGCCTGCCTCGCTGCAGAACTGGGCGATAGTGGAGAAAGCCGTCGAAAACTCCGATATGGACAACAAGGATGAGGTATTGAAAATTATGCGTGAACTCCCTGCCGGAGAGGGGCGTGTAGAGGCTCTTGTGAATCTTGATGGCGGAGAAATATGGAACAAGGTACGCGAACAGTCGCTCGCCTCTCTGCTTCTTGACCATACCGTGCAGACAGCTTCCGGATCCGGAATGACCGCTACGTTCGAACCGACACCTTTGCTTGCCAGTACAGACGTTGACGGAGAGACGGCACGACCTGTCGTCGACGGTCCGGCTGATGCCGACGCCAAAGAGGCGGTGGATGGCGTGGAGGTAGATGAAGATCTGCAAAATGTAGCTGATAATAAGACAATCCCTACCATCAACACGAATGAAGAGAGGGGGGGACGCTCCGGTATCAGCGTAGACATCCTTACAGATGTTGTGCGCGACGCAGGTCTGCAGCCCGGCTTTAAGCTTGGCTCCCCTCTGCCTAACCTTGCTGTCGGTGTGAATTTCCTTCGCCAATGGAGCGTGCAGGTTTCCGCCGCTTACAGCAACTGGAACGCTTTCGGAGGGGGAAACAAACTTTTTGCCATGACAGACTATGGAGTTGAGGGTCGCTACTGGCTCGACAAGGAAGGCTCTTTCACCGGTTTCTATGCCGGAGTCTACGGTGCGGCGGGTGATTTTGATGTCCAGAAAAAAGACCTGACGACCGGGCAGACCGGCAGCTGGTGGAACTTCGGGGCAGCGGGAGGTTATCTCCTGAAACTCGGGGAGACAGGCTGGATCTTCGATTTCGGATTGCGTCTCGGCTATCGCTCGGCACAGTGTGAGGACTATACCATCGGACATGGCTATTACGAGGGGTATTACTATCTTGATGAGAAGGTCACACGTGGAGCGTTCACGCCGTCGGTAAAGATAGGTATAGGCTACAGGTTTGGCAAGTGATTCAAATTTGGCATGTGAAAGATTATGGTTTATGGTTGATAGTTTATGATCCGTCCATGGACTGTTTAAGACCTACAGACTGCAAAAAATATAAGCAACAATGAATATAAAAGCAACATACATGCAACGGATTGCAAGATACGCGGGGAAAGCTGCATTTGCGGGCTCCGTGGTTCTGGCGGCGCTCGTGGATGCCGGATGCGTGAGGCGTGACCTGGAAGATTATCCCGGGGAAGGTTATGTCACTGTGAATGTTGACTGGGCGGGATCGGGTGCCCCTTCCGCCAACCACACCACCCGCCTCCTTTTCTATGACAAGGATGGAAAACTCTTCCGCGAGGTGAATAACGTGGGCACGAAATATCAGGCTGTGTTCCCCAAAGGAGAATACAGTGTGGTGGCTCACAATGAGGATATGGGAAATATGGACTGGCGCAACAACGATAATATCGCCACTGCCGAGACTTTTGCCGTTGGGCGTGAATACGAGTTCGGACATCATCCCGAAGGTGTAGACTGTCTGGAAGTCCCTACGGAGGTTTATGTCACGAATAATTTCCACCAGTCTGACAAGCTTGTGGTTTCAGATATCAGTAATCCTGAGGTGTCTCTCACTCCGACCGACCGTCTGCATCATCTCACATTGCGTTTTCATGTGTCGGTGACCGGCAATGAGACGGTCGAAAGTATTGGCGGTGCCATAGGCGGTGTGTCAGGTTCCTGGTTTGCGGGGACTGCGTCTCACGAGAAAGTGTATCACTTCGCCCATGAGTTTCATGCCGTCCCGACAGAATCGGAAGAGGGTGGGGATGGGGAATCCACACGTGCCGCCACTCAACATTGGGAAGCGCCGGTCAACATGTTCGGGTTTCAGACCACTGAAGCTTCCGAGTGGGTGCATCCTCTCTACATGAGTCTTCAGGTGAAAGACGGACCGCTGCTCACGGCGGCTTACGACCTCACCCCGACCGTCTATTCCATTCTGAATGAGCAGGAGGGCGAGTTGCCGAGGAAATTTGCCATAGACGTGGAAATCAACGTCACGGGAGCCGGTTTTTCGGCAAACGTGATCCCCTGGGACGAAAGCGGCACAGGCAACGGCTCTCCCCGCCCGCAAAAGTAATGACACTCACAACTCTAATCTCACAACTCACAACTCACAACTAAAAACTAAAATCTCATGAAACTAAACAGAATAAGAATCGGCAAACTCTTTGCCGGCACTCTGCTGGCCGGGGCGATGATCCTCTCCGGATGTTCCTCCGCCGGCGATCCGATTGATGAGCCCGACGGAGCCGGACCGGAGGTGCTCCTGTCGGCAGGACTTACGGCTGTGACCCGCGCCGTCATCGGCAACGACGCCAAATTCACCGCCTCGATCGGTGGATGGGAAAGCGATGGCGCGGCAGACTATACGAAAAATGTTACGTGGGCATCAACTTCCACTGTAAGCTCTAAAGGAACCAACACCCTTTCTCTGACGCCCGTGCGCTATTACAGCCAGAATGGATCTGTAAAGACCTATATGAAGGCGTGGTATCCGGGGGGGACTCCGCAAAACGGTGTGGTGAAATTTGCAGGAACATCCGGATTTTCAGGCAACGGCACTGACGACATCCTTATCGCTTCAGCGGCTGTAGGCTCCGCCCTTGACGCAGGACAGAAGAGTTTCACATTCCGACATCTCACGACCCAGTTAAAATTCACTGTAAAATGCGACGCTCTTTTCGAGGCTTCAAACACGACTCTCCGTTCCATCACCATTAAGAACGTGGGCGTGCCGACAGGTCTCGATGTCTCTGCCGAGAAACTTGTCTGCAACGTGCAGGCATTGGGCGTGACAGGAATAGACGGTAACGGGAAGATCACGCAGACTGCCGCTTTGGTAGGGGCTCCTGTCATGATTGATCCGTTCAAGGGTAAGACTATCTATATAGATGTCACCACAAATGAGGTCACCTACCATGACGTGCCGGTTACGATCAGCGATGCCAATGCCGTGGCAGGAAAGGCTTACACAATTGCACTCGACTTCAAGAGTTTCGCGGTTACGGCACAGGCATCGGTGACTGATTGGGTCAACACAGGCACCGGTTCAGGAGTGGTTGAAGAGGAATGGAACCAGAAGCAGAACAACGTAACCCTTTGACAACCCCCATAATATACAACTGACATCCGAAAACATACAACTGACATCCGAAAACTTAAACAACATCATAATAAATTAAACAAAATGAAACAGATTTTATATTTTGCTATTGCGGCACTGTTTGCCTCCGGTCTTGCCTCATGCAGCAACGAGGGAGATGCTCCCGACGTGCCCGGAGGAAAGACCGACGGGGCGGTGGCGATCTGTCTCGGTTCCAAAGTTAAAACCAACCTCAACGTCATCACCCGCGCAGACGGAGTGTCTAACGAAGGACCAATCGACAACACAACAGGATCTATTACATTCGGCATCGCCGGCTGGGAGAGACTGCAGACAGGAGAATACAATGCAACGCCGACAGAGATGGAGACGTATGATCAAGGTGCTTTATGGGCTACAACAGCTTCTTGTGCTGTACATGATACTGAGAAAAAATCAGTGATATGGACAGAACAGAAGTATTATAATGCCGATGAGAATAAAAAGACCTTCATGAAAGCATGGTATCCCGCAGGTACAATTAATGAGGATAAATCTTCAGTGTCTTTTGAAAATACAACCGGTAAAATAGATGCACTTTGGGCAACGCCCATATATGCTGACAAGTGGGATAAGAATGACAAAAATCTAAATTTTGCGCATAAGACAGCCCAGATAAAGTTTAAAGTGCAGAAAGGGGAGGGTCTTGAAGCAGGAACTAAATTGAAATCAATAACACTCCAGGATGTCAATGTTCCGGTTGGCTTCGATCTTAAGGCTGTGACTGAAAGTGAAGTGAAATATTCTAATGTTGTTAACTTGAAGGTTCCTGACTACACGGAAGGAAGCACTACAATAACTGACTACGCGACAAGTCCGAGTCCCTTTATAGGCAGTCCTGTAATGATTAAACCAATTACCGGTAAAAAATTCAAAGTTACTGTTGAAACAGACAAGGCAATTTTCAGGGATATGGAAGTGACTGTAAACACAGATAACATACAGGCAGGTACAGCATATACAATTTTGCTTACTTTCAAACAGGAAGAGATTGTTTTGACGGCAACAGTGGCACAATGGACCAATCAGGATGGTAATGGAGAAATAATTTAAAACTTTAATCAAATTAACAACATCATAAAGATCATGAAGAAATTTGTTTTTACAATGGCTCTCGCAGCCACCGCACTTGCATCTTGCACAAGCAATGAAGATGCGCCTCAGATGCCTGAGGAGGCACTTGTGCCTATTCAGCCTTCTATTGTCAGCAACATCATGCTTCCTGACAATGACGGAACACGTGCAGATCTGACCACTTCAGATAATATTTCACTTATAGGATGGGAGGTAAATAAACTACCGGCAAATGTTGCTGATGCAGACTTTGCTGGAGCTCCGACATTTTCAGATGCTAAAGTAAAATTAGGAAATATTACAGGTTCAGCTAATGTTGATTTGGCGATGACTCCTAAGAAGTATTACAATGCGAATGAGAACATCTACACATATCTTGGCGGTGTCTATCCTGCAATTGGCACTGGAGTGACAATCAGTAACAATGTCGTTACATTCACTACAAAAAATGGATCGTTGGATGTTTGTACTGCAAAGATTCTTGGAGGATCAAAAAATGCACCATTTACATCTTCCAATAATCCTCTTGTGTTCGAACATAAGACTGCAAAAATTACATTTGAGGTTAAAAAAGATGCATCGGTTGCTGCAAATACTAAACTGACGGAGATAACTCTCAATAATGTTCAGGTACCTCAAAGTGTAACATTTAAGAAAGCTACTGCAGATGTGACAGCCGGTGCTCCGACAGGTGGTTTATTACCTGCATTTTCCGGTTCACTTGATTTGAATACTACTGCAAATCCTGCCACTACTAATCCTCTTTTCATTTGCGGTGGCACCGTGGGTGGAACTGCGGCAGGAAACATTACTGTTTCAGCTAAGACTCAGCTTGGCTCAACTGTAACTTCATATACAAATAAGGCAATCACTATTGACGGAAATAAAATAGAGGCAGGCAAGCATTATAAAATCACTCTCACTTTTTCTCAGAAAGAGATCATACCCACTGTTAAGGTTGTAGGTTGGGGAACAGTGCAAACGGGTACTTCTTCAGTGCAGTAAATCTGTGTGTTTGCGAGGGACAATTTCTCATGATAGTCTGTTAACCTTCGGATTTTTGTGATGACCTTAACGGTCTTTTCAAGAAACCGAATAATGTATGATAAATGGTAATATATAATAGAATACGCATTATGGTAATGACTTTGGCGGCTCTGTCATTACCTGCCGGAATCTGTTCCTGCTCTTCTTCCGGCGACATACCCGATGAGGAGAATGTCCGTGAGGAGATTCTGCTTGAGGCGGGTGTGCCGGAGGTGGAGCAACAGATTGCCGGTTCAACAAGGGGTGTCGTCTCCGGTGGTGCCGAGTTCAAGGCTGGGATCTGCGGCTGGGAATCCGCCGAGGCTCCGGTATATGCCGTCTCTCCTACATGGCAGACACGTTTCTCTGCCAAGGCTCTTCCTCAGGTTGCCGACGTAGCTCTGGAGACTCGCCAGACATACAACCCTTCATCTTCAGTGAAAACTTATATGAAGGCTTGGTATCCCGACGGAAAGCTCGAAAACGGCACGGTCGATTTTACCCTCTGCAAGGAGAATCTCGGCAATGCCACTCTCGACATACTTCTTGCCCGTGAGATCAATGGCTCTAAGGCTGACCGCTCCGGGAAGGCTCTGAAGTTTGAGCATCTCACGACTCAGCTGATCTTCAAGGTGAAAAAAGGGGAGGGGCTTGCTCCTGCCACCCGTATCAACAAGATTGAGGTCAAGAAGGCTAAGGTGCCTTACGCACTTGAGCTTACAAACGACAAGTTGATAAGTCGGGAAACAACTCTCTCCGTCCCCGGAATAGACGGGAAGACAGTGATCGGCACGACAGCTGCCGGCGACAAGGTCGGTCAGCCGGTGATGATCGAAGCCCCACAAGGGAAAAGTGTTACCCTGCGTGTCACCACCTCTACGGCTGTGTTTGAAAACGTCACCGTGACAATCGACAAGGATGCCAACTTCCTCCCGGGAAAGGCTTACGAGATCACACTCACTTTCAATCAGAGAGAGGTTGAGATCGGCGCCTCGGTAACCAACTGGGCGGGAGGCACCGGCTCGGGAACCGTCATCTGATCCAAAACCGATGGAGGTAAATTATTCAACTTTCGCAAGCGTAAGTTGAGGGTTATAGGGTTATTAGGTTAAAAGGTTAATCTCCAATTGTGATAGATAT
>CAMTMX010000039.1 GCA_947073495.1 uncultured Porphyromonadaceae bacterium | reverse complement strand
AATTGCTTTTCTTAGAAACAGTTTAAATTTATTTGTCGAAGGAATTGAGAGGATTTGTCAGGCAGATTTTTGATATTTATGAAGGAGTTATGGGGTTCCATAATGACTGAATAAATATCATAAAGATGTCGACAAAGACCTCAATGACAAGACAAAATAAATTTTAAACAGTTTCTCAATATTTTTTAGTGGTCAAACGTTTAAACAATATACCTTATTCCAATCAAGAATATTTTCATGACAATAATACATAAATTTTTCAGGCGTTTACCCGCCATTCTATTTTCTTCATTAGTGTTTTCGCTACCCGCGGCTTACGCTCAGACTTCTGTGCCGACAGCTGCCGCAGCCAACAAAAGGAAAATAACAGTCGAGAAACCAGATCTTGAAAAGATTAAATCAGAGACGCTTGATCCGGCAAGCCCTTTCTATTTTCCCAAGCTGATGAAAAAATACACCCGCAACGACACTACAATGACAAACGAGGAGTATCGGAATTTTTATCTCGGCTATATGTTTCAGGAGGATTACGACCCATATCGCACTTCTCCTTATTCAGGGATAACGGATGAACTGCGCATGAAATCCACTCATTCAAAAGAGGAGATAGACACGATTCGTAAATATGCTGAAATGTCGTTGCGCGACAATCCGTTTGATCTTAGACAGATGTCGTTTCTTGTGCACGTGCTGAAAGAAAAGCGCAAAGACATGAGTGCAAAAATTTGGGAATACAGGCTTGAGCATCTTCTTGGCGCCATCAAAAGCACAGGAACCGGAGAGGATCTTGAAAACGCATGGTATGTGATATATCCAATGCATGAATACGACATGGTTCAACTTCTCGGATATGAAGCAACTGATGCTGAATATATCGAACCCGGATATGACTATCTCACGGTCAGTCCGGATCCGGAGACAAGCAAACGCCTTCGCGACAAAGTTGCAAAAGGATTCTATTTCAATGTAGAAGTGCTTCAAAACCAATATGAACTCAAACATCCGGAAGCACTTGTAGAGCCGGAAGATATTCCGGAAGAAGAAAATACAGATGAGGTGCCTGCCGACGAAATCCCTGCCGATTAAGCCGGACAGAAATGATTGTCTCCCCTCAGGGGAAGTCTGCTCTTTAACATCTTAACCTTTTAACCCTTAAATTAGCTTAAGAAATTAAATAATAACGATAAATATGGAAGATAATAAGCGTGAAGTTGTAGGTCCCGGTAAATTCGTGGCTTACTCATATAAACTTTATAATGAAGCGAATGGAGAGCTTCTTTTCGAAGCGTCTTCAAAAGCGCCGGATGTGATGGTCTATGGAGTCAGCCATGAGATCGTGCCGGGATTGGCGGCAGCACTTAAAGATCTTGCAAAGGATGATAAATTTTCTGTAACACTCCCTCCGGCAGCAGCATTTGGAGACAGAAACCCGGAGTATGAACTATCTCTCGATCCGGATATTTTCATGCGCGACGGCAAACTTGCCGAAGAGGTGTCAGTCGGAGCTATTCTCCCCATGATGACTGCTGAAGGATACAGAATTGAAGGTACTGTGATTGAAATCGGCGATAAGATAAAAATGGATTTCAACCATCCTTTCGCCGGAATGACGGTAAGATATGACGGGAAAGTGGAGGAAGTCCGCAATGCCACTCCCGAAGAGCTTCAACCTTCGCATGGATGCGGCGGTTGCGGCGGTGGATGCGGCTCTGACGGCTGCTGTGGATCAGAGGGCGATGCGTCACATGGTTGCGGAGGTGGCTCCTGCGGTTCATGCTGCGACTGATTTTGGAATCAATTCATAAAAAAATACGGGGCATCCTGCGAAAATGGATGCCCCGTAATTTTTTCGCAATTAATTTTAACGGCGTTTTCTGGATTTCTTCTTTGATGATTTCTTTTTTGAAGTGGCAGTTTTCGCCGGTATGGTAAGCGTCTTACCTGCACGCAGTGCATCTGACTTCATGCCGTTTGCCTGTTTGATAGCATTTATGGAGACTCCATATTTCTTTGCGATTGTAGACAAACTTTCTCCATTCCTGATTTTATGAGTTCTTGGAGCGGAATTAGTGGCAGACGCCTTCTTATTTGCAGACTTCTTGGCACCTGACGTAGTCTTGGTCGCCGCGGCTTTCCCGGTGACGGCAGCGACTGTGCTTGCCATCACGTCTTGAGGTGTAGTAGTGGAAATACGCAGTTGCTGTCCTACTCTTACCGCATTCCTCCTAAGGTTGTTGCCTTTTTTTATCTCTTCGGGAGTTACATTATATTTCTCGGCAATCGAAGCGAGACTTTCTCCAGCCGTCACTTTATGAATAATAACCGACGGCTTCCCTTGAGACGCTACAAGTGCAACATCAGATTCCCCTTGGTCTTCAGGCCATATAGAAGTATCTTCTACAGCAAGCATGGCATCGGCAGGCACCTCTCCCGGAGCTACGGTTTCTCTTTTGCCATATTTGTCAGGTTCAAAATTCATGATTTCATCTTCACTCATAAGATATGCATGTATCTGTTGTGAGGGAAGAATAAGCGTGTAGGGAGACTCAGCACTTCCCGGAATCACGTCTGCACGAAACTGAGGATTTAGTATGCGGAGTTCTTCCACTGGGATGTCAAGCACTTTTGATATCTGATTGAAATGCACACGCTCAGAAATCTGTACGGTATCCATGACCAACGGTTTAACCGGAAGGACCGGAGAGATGTTATGGTCCGGATAATATTTCATAACATAATTTGCCGCAATAAACATAGGCACATAGCCGCGTGTCTCCGGCGAAAGATAATTATAGATCGACCAGAAATCATGGTCCTTGGCGTCACCTCCTGCCCTTCTGATCGCCTTGTTGACATTACCGGGCCCGCAATTATATGCCGCTATAGCAAGCGTCCAGTCGCCATAAGCCGAATAAAGATCTTTAAGATAGGATGCAGCACGCTCCGAAGCGACATAGGGATCACGTCTCTCATCCACCAAGGAATTTACTTCAAGTCCGAGCCCCTTGGCAGTTCCAAGCATCATTTGCCATAATCCTGTGGCGCCATGCTTGGAGACAGCGTTAGGATCGAGCCCAGATTCTATGACAGGAAGATATTTCAACTCGAGAGGAAGACCCTGCTCTTCAAGCGCCTGCTCGAAAATAGGCATATAATAAAGGCTTAGACCCAGGATAGCTGCAATCTGAGCTCTACCCCTCTTAGTATAGCGATCAATATAGCTGCGCACTATTTGGTTGTAAGGCATCTCGATTACAGTCGGCAGAGCTGACAATCGTTTAATCATCTCGTCATCGCTCATTTCTATATCCGGCTCCGTTGCGTAACGGTTGTCTGTCGCGGTATAATTCTTGATGAACCAACCTTCAAGAAGTTTCTGAGTGTCCGCTTCAAAACTTTCAGGATAGACAATGGCAGAATCTGTTATGCTGCTTTTCAGATTCAACACATTTGAATTTTTACCGGTTTTCGCAAAACCGGTAAGAGAGGCGGCGGTTAGAAGTGCTACAAGAAAATATCTTTTCATCTGTTAAAGTTGACGTTGTCTGTTTTAATAATACCCTAAATTTTCAAATCCATTTATCCATTATCCTTATCCTCCACCCATTTATCAATTAAAAAGTGAGCGCCCAATTCAGACCCACACTTACTTTCCGGTTAGGATTTACCATCATCGCCGGGCTCCAGTCTATCGAAAGATCAGGCGAAATGTCAAAATGGGCAAGAGACGCATCTACATAAGCATCCACCATACACAGCAGATACATACCCACACAACATATTATACAAAGATCCCTGTTCCTTCTATAGAAATCGCGACGCGTACGCATCGTGTTGGTGAGCCAGTTCTTGTCAAGGTCTTCCTCCTTTGTGGTGGGAGGGAAGAAATTCATATAAGATCTGGTGGAGGGATCGTCGTCGGTAAGGTCGCGATATGCCTGTGTGTATTCATTAAGCTGGTTGTTATTCCAACTCGTGGCATACCCAAGCCCCATAAACCCGCCCACTACTATCGGAAGTTTCCAATATCGCCTGTTATAGACCTGCCCTAAACCGGGGAAAAGGGCTGACATCCACACAGCTCTTGTGGGCGACGGATTAAATTCCTTTTTTCCTTCCAGTCCATATGGGGAATCATCAGCCGTAACTATTGTCTGTATAGTGTCGTTGGCATCCTCCTCTGCATAATCGAGAGGCGTTTTCACAAGCAATTCCGTATTGACTACAACTGTAGAATCAGGGGGCACCCCCTTGTTGATGTTCTGCGGTTCCGGCATACCGGCGGCAGACAGAACTCCCGCGGCATTCAAGGGAAGAGCCGACAAACACACCGACAGAAAAAACACCACACACAATAACACATCCTCCCGCACGCGGAATGCTGCGATTGATTTTGCGGCAGGCATGGCAATATGTTGCAACTTTAATATCGACATATCAATTTTTCATCTTCCCGAACAGCTCCACAATTTTCTGGAGTTCCTCATCTGAAGTGAATTTCAACGTGATTGTTCCCTTTCCGTCAGCCTTACGGGCAAATTTCACGGGTGTAGGGAAATATGTAGAAATTTCTTGTGCAAAAGACTCAAATCTCCCGTTGTCATTGTCATTCTCACGCTTTTTCGCCACTTCAGGAGTCTCATCGCCCATGGCTCTTGCAAGTTCCTCTACCCTGCGCACGGAAAGCCCTTCCTTAAGAATAAGGTTATAAAGTTTCAGCTGCTGCTTGGGATCAGTCACAGACAAAAGGGCACGCGCATGTCCCATATCAAGTTTATGGTCCCTCAACCCGAGTTGTATTTCGGCAGGAAGTTTCAACAGGCGAAGATGATTCGCAATGGTGGCGCGTTTTTTTCCAAGACGTTCTGAAAGGCGGTCCTGGGTAAGACTATATGTGTCGATAAGCTTTCGGAATGCAAGCGCCACCTCAATAGCGTTGAGGTCTTCACGCTGAATATTTTCGATAAGAGCCATCTCGGTCACTTCTGAATCAGAAGCGGTACGCACATAAGCCGGCACACTGGTCAATCCGGCAAGTTTGGCAGCTCTCCACCGACGCTCACCCGCGATTATCTGATATGTTCCGTCGCCTGCGTCTCTTAGGGAAAGAGGTTGAATCACACCCAATTCCCTGATTGACGATGCGAGTTCTTCAAGAGTCTCTTCATCAAAACTGCGTCTCGGTTGATCTGGATTGGGATAAATAAGCTCCACCTCAATCTCATTGATTGCAGAAGAGCCGCCTGTCTGTATGTCGCCCATTGAGATCAGGGAATCAAGCCCCCTGCCCAATGCATTTCTTTTCAATGCCATAATGTAGTGTTAAGCTTTCTTTCTTCTGTTGCGGGATATCAGCTCCTTGCTTAATTGTTCGTATGCTATCGCACCCCTGCTCTCCGGATCATACAGAATCACAGGAAGTCCGTGGCTCGGAGATTCCGACAATTTGATGTTTCTCGGGATTACAGTTGTGAAGACCATCTCTCCGAAGTGACCTTTAAGTTCTTCGAATATCTGGTTGGCAAGGCGAAGACGAGCGTCATACATGGTCAAGAGAAATCCCTCGATCTCCAATGAAGGCCTAAGGCGGCTTTTTATTATCCTGATTGTATTGAGAAGCTGAGAGATCCCCTCAAGTGCGAAATATTCCGCCTGCACGGGGATAATCACAGAATCTGCGGCAGAAAGAGCATTGACAGTGATTATGCCGAGCGAAGGGCTACAGTCTATAAGAATGTAGTCATAACTTTCTTTCAACGGCTCAAGCACTTTTGAAAGAGATTTTTCCCTTTCCCGCCTGTTCATAAGCTCCACTTCGGCACCCACCAGATCAATTCTCGAACAGATCAGTTCCAACCCTTCCACACAAGTCGGGACTACCGCTTTAGCGGCATCCGCCCCGTCTACGAGGCATTCGTAGACTGACACATCGGCCGAGTCCGGATTGACTCCGAGACCTGAAGTGGCATTTGCCTGAGGATCGGCGTCCACAAGAAGCACCTTCTTGCCGTCACTTGCCAGACAGGCGCCAAGATTGAAGGCGGTTGTAGTCTTTCCCACTCCACCTTTCTGGTTGGCGATAGCTATGATTTTACCCATTTCTTTAGTATGATATGGTTTTGGATTGCAAAGTAATAATTTTTCTTTGACAATTCACAATTTTTAATATTAAAGTGTCTTAACAGCTGCATTTTTATCCTCAATTTCCAATTCTTTCCCATTCAATACGCGTCTGAACGTGCTGACAAGAAGGATAGTGGCTGTCAATAACGCAACTGAAAAACTATAGTATACCCCTTCCGTTTCCCATCCGAACGTCACTCCAAACAGCAACAACACCGGTATGCCCACCACAAGATAACTCACTGCCGATATCCACAACAATGGTTTCACGACTGATGTGCCTCTCAGGGCATTCACATAAGTGAGTTGAGCTCCGTCGCAATACTGATATAAAATCAGAGGAATGATCAATGGCACGGCTGCCAACGCCACGTCTGCATCCGGTGTGAACAGATGAACCATATCTTTTGTAAAGAAAAAGAAAATCAACGATGCAAACGTAGCCATGACAAGAACTATGTGGAGCCCCGCCCTGCTGATTCTCCTGATACCTTCCACATTGCCTACTCCGGTGAAATTGGCAACCCGGATAGAAGTGGCCCATCCGATGCTCATATAGGTCATAAAGCCAAGCTGCGCAATAGTATTGACCACCTGATAAGCCGCAAGCTGTACTTTTCCGAACCATCCGCTCGCAACAGCCCCCATCGACCAAAGGCCGCATTCCACCCCACTCTGTATCATGAGAGGATAAGACGTGACCCAGACTCTGTAACGGAGCGCTTTGCCTGCATGGAGGCTGCACATAGATCTCCAATATATCCGATAACGCCGTCTGCATGACACCGTCACCACTATCGCGACAGCAGCAAGCGTGCGTGCAGTAAGAGTGCTTATACCGGCACCGGTCAGCCCAAGCTCAGGGAAACCGAATTTTCCAAAAATCAAAAAATAGTTGCCTCCTATATTAAGGATGTCGGCACCAAGAATTATCCACATTGGGGTCGCCGTGTCGGTGGTGCCGTTCGCAGTCTGCTGGAAACAATTGAAGACAGCCATCGGCAAAAGGGTGCCGAGCTGTATCAGATAGTATTTTCGGGCTATCGGGAGTAGCTCTTCATCCTGACCGAAGCGGTCAAGAAAGAAATACAGGCATCCCATTATGGCAAGAAAACATATAGCCAAGATTACATTTACCTGCAATGCACCACGCAGCATACGTCCTCCTTCCTCATGGTCTCCTTTGCCATACAACGCCCCGATAAGAGGAGTAACCCCTCCTCCAAATCCCATGAGCATCACTGTCACTATAATGAAAAGGCTGTTGACGAAGGCTGAGGCCGCAAGTTCGTTCAAGCCATATGCCCCAACCATCATTGTATCGGCAAAATTCACCAGGATCACCCCCAATTGAGTGACAAGCACAGGCAAACCGAGTTTCAAAAGGCTTACATATGACTCAAGATACGTCTCCGGAGTAATTTTTTTAATAAGTCTCTTTCCTACCATCCAAAAGTCTTGTTTATTTCCATCTGCAAAGTTAACCATAATTATCCACCTCTCCAAAGAAAGTCAAGACAAGGATATAAAACGCACCGGGATCCCTTTCACAAGGAATCCCGGACGAGCTAACATTATAACTGTTGAAAAAAAGATAGCTAAATGGACATTTTAACCATTATTTCTAACCTAACGGCATTTAAATATAATTACAATCAAAATTTCACAAACTCACTTAAATATATAAACCTTCACCATTCGGTATAGAAGTCAGATCAATAATTCTGAGTCATCGAGCTATTATAGAGAGTGACGGTCTTGGGAAACGGTGTAACCCAGAGATCAGACTCAGGAGCGACCGTGAAGTAGCCGTCTTCCCCGCAATCATGCGTCACATTCTTGCGGTAAGCCGCTTCTGTATTCCAGCGTTTGCGGTCAAGATAGTTGAAGATGGTGGTAAACATCTCGACACGCTTGTTCTTCTGAAGAATCTCCATAGCCTTGGCTTCAGTGCTATAGTCCGGATTGCCAAAATAATGCTCGTTATCACCATAAATTCGTTTGTCACGAACCTCGTCAACATAATGAAGTCCTTCATTGGGCTGTCCGGTGCGGATCATACATTCAGCAATTGTGTAATACATATTCTCCGTGCGAAGTCCATACGCATTGTAGTGCACGTCCCAACTACCGCACATGAGTGAACCGTCTGGACCATAACCTGAGGGATCACACCAACCGTCATTGTTTGTTATGCCTCCAATATATTTTAAGACATCATCCGGATCAATGTCAGCCACAAATTCAGGTGTACCGATCATGCCTCCCCATTCTCCAATGTTGGAATTGTTGAAATAACACAAAAAATAGTTGTTGGGAGAATCATGAGGAATCATCCAGGCAATATTATCTCCTGCAGTAAGACGGTTTTCAAGGGTGTTGTTATATTTCACTGCTTCACGTGCATATTTCAAAGCCTCATCATAACGCTTCATCTGCATCAAGACTGTTGCACGGACTCCATTACCGAACTCAACGCCAAAACGGAAAGGATTGTTAACCGCACTTTGGCGAAGATCTGCTATTACTTCATCACTGCAGTCTTCAAGAATACGGTCATAAACATCCTTTACAGAAAGTTTTGTCTTTTGAGCCTGAACATCCGTATTGTCTACATATGCCACACCACCTGTCTCGGCAGCAGTTGCCTCATCATACTGACGGGCATACATATTGACAATCAGAAAGTGGAACCAGGCGCGAAGAATTTTTGCCTCTGCCTTGATTCTTCTTTTTGCATCTGCATCACCCGACACCTCGTCGATTTTGGAAATTACCACATTCATATAGTTTATATACTCATAGGCACTTTCATAATTGCTGTCGGATGTGGCAAGCTCAACCCTGTCTACCGATTCATCTCCTGCAAGCATTGCATATTCGCTTGTTGTCTTGTCGGCAAGAATTGAAGCAGGGGTCTGCCAAAGCTTCGGGTAGGTGTTACCGCAAAGTGTCTCATACTCTATTGTTGTAGACAACATGAATTTCTGTTCAAGGAGACTTTCAAGATCTGCAACATTATCAAGGGTTGTTTTGCCCAATGGGACAATATCGAGTTTACTGTCGCATGAAACCATGCACAACAGCACGGCTATAAGCCCATATATTTTTTTCATTTTTATGACGTAGATTAGAAGTTAAAGAAGAGACTGAATGTATAGCTGCGAGGCACTTTATTGATATGGCGGCCATTTGAAATAGCTTCCGGATCAAATCCTCTACCATTGCGTGCCCATGTTGCGATATTATTCATCTGGAAACGAAGACGGATATCATTCAAACCTATTTTGCGGCATAGTTTCGGATCAAAATTATAACTCAACATGATATTGCGCACTTTCATATAATCGGCATGAGCCACATTTGTGCTTCTATATCCTGCATAATTCATATATTTATAATCCTTATAGAAATATCCGTTTGCCGGCATCTGAGTGTCACCCCTCCAATAATCAAGAGCATGAGACGACACGGCACCTTGACCAAATGGATTGTTATATCCGTATGCACCACCGGCACCAAGTGCCCATTCGTCGTCGCCTACTCTCATATAGTGGCCTGCATAAAAATTGAGCATTGCTGAAAGAGAGAATCCATTCCACATTACGGTCGGTGTGATAGCACCACTGTAGACAGGTTGGGAAGGTCCGGAATAGATCACGTCATCTATTGTAAACTCGCTGTTGGCGATAGAGGAAGTGTGTTCTTCGCCATTGTGGTCTCTCCATCCCATATACCACAATCCATCAACCTCTTTCAGACCCGTATAATCGAAAGAGAAGATTCCGCCCATAGGATAGCCTTCATGAAGAAGAGACGCGTTGAGATAATCCACACCGCTGTTAACATAGTGCGACACCTTTGTGATCTTGTTCTTGTTGTATGCGAAATTAAAACCTAATCTCACACCCCAGCTCTTTCTTCCGTGTTGTGGAAGTATGACGCCGTCAAGCTGAAGTTCCACACCCTGGTTAACCATGTTGCCACTGTTAATGGTCAGGCTTGACCATCCTGTTGTTCTGTCAAGGTCTGTCACTGTCAATAGATCAGAACCGCTCTTGTGGTAATAATCCAACGAACCGGTTAGTCTGTTGTCGAGCAACGAGAAGTCTACACCGAAATCCCATGTAGCAGTCTTTTCCCATCTCAACTGGTCGTTCGGTGGCGTGCGAAGAGTTCCGACTTTATTTCCTGTAATTGAGTTAGTGCCGATGATAGCTGTAAGATAGCTGGTAGAGTTAGGATCGATGTTACCTGTAAGACCATAGCTGGCACGTACCTTGAGAATGTTAAGCCAAGTCAGGTCGCGCATGAATTCTTCGTTATGGGCATTCCAGCTCACACCTGCCGACCATAGAGGACGGCCTCGGAATTTCGGATCTGCACCGAAGAGGTCAGTCTTGTCCACACGATAGCTTGCTGAAAGTGCATAGCGGGCATCATATACATAATTGGCACTTAAAAACAATGAATAATAACGGTGAAGCACACTGCTTGTTCCAAATGAATTTGGAGCACCATAAACTGCATTGTCAGAACCGAACACGCTTGTTGTCGGATTATTGATAAATGACCAGTCTGTCAAAAGGTTCAGATTGCTCTGAGTCGCATAGTCATAGCCGAGCATTGTGCTGTTTTCGGTAGTATATTTTGTCTGGCGATACTCCATACCTGCTATGGCGTCAATAAAATGCTTTTCAGCAATTGTATTGTGGTATGATGTAGTTGCTCGGAAAGTATAATATTGAGATTCGTTGGTATATGACTCAAGACTACCTCCGTCGGGCACATGATGGGTGGTAAGATCTTTAGCAACCTGCATCATGCCATAATGCTCAGGATCAGACATCCATTTGTTAATATCAAGGTCTGCACCCCACCAATCCTTGCTGGTGTCATCCACCCATTCCAACACGCTTTGAGAAGTGGTATAGAGGTTATATATGTTTCGCATGAAATAAGAATCAGCCTCATGTATAGTCTGGGTGCGACTGTAAATATCCTCATATTGGAACTTAGCTGACGCAGTCCATCCCGGAAGGAGATTAAACAGAGCATGAATGTAGGTTCTTGTATTGGTGTAGCGGTATTTGCTATAGTTGCGGTTCATCTCATCCGCAAGATTGAATGTCGGGTCTTTAAGCTCGTATGCCGGATTCTGGAATGCATCATGACCGGTATAGACGGCGCCCTCCATTCCGACAAGATTTCCATCTGCGTCATACATTGTCTCGTAAGGCAGATAAGAATTTATGCCGCCATATTCACCGAGGTTATGGCTCTTGCGTCGTGTATTAAGCACATTCACACCAAATGAGAGATTCAGCCAATTAAACACTTTCAGGTCACCGTTATATTTGAAAGCGAGTGAACTCTGGTTTTCTCCTCTGACTCCGAGATTGTCGTTAGAGAAATTGACATTCATACTTGATGTCAAAACTTTCCCTTTGTTGCGGAGAGAAATGTTGTAGAGTTGCTCAACCTGTGTACGGTCGTGCACATTCATATACTCTTTACGATAGTCATTTTGTCCCCATCTTGAAAGAGTTGAGTTAAGGTCGGCATCGCTCAAATTCCCGAGATGGTTGTCAAGCAGCAGACGCATCACCTTCGATATGGAACGGCGGCGATTATTGTTGAAATCAGTCAGAACCGAATTAATACCTGCCTGACCGGGTTCGTTGAGCATTGCATTGAAGTTATAGCGCTCCAACTCAATCATCTCGGCTGCCGATGCCCACTCATAATTATCATAGTTTTGTTTTTCGTAGACATTGACATCAACATTGACATCAACACTGAGGCGCTGTTCATGTGCTTTTTTGGTTGTGATGACGATCACACCGTTTGCCGCGCGTGCACCATAAATGGCTGAAGCCGCCGCATCCTTAAGCACTGTGATATTTTCAATATCGTAAGGGTTGACTGTCGACATTCCACCCTCGATAGGCAATCCGTCAACAACCACAAGAGGGCTTGATTTTGCCTTGAAAGTACCTGCACCTCGGATTATGAATGCATCCTCATCTTTTGAGTTGGATTTGGGATCCATCACCACACCCGGCACGCTGCCCTCGAGCCTTGACGCGAGCGACATTGTAGATCTTTTGTTAAGATCATCTGAAGTGATGACTTGGAATGCACCGGTTGCACTTTCTCGCTTAATGTTCTGGAAACCGGTCACTACAACCTCTTCCATCATGTTGGCAGACGGCTTCATCACAATTCTCAAGAATGAATTAGCCGTGTCAAGTTTTAATTTGACCGTCTCCATTCCAACATATGAAATCACTATTGTCGGATCGTTCTTAGGAGAAAGCAATGAAAAATTACCTTCAAGATCTGTTGCCACGCCGACTGTTGTGCCCTCTATCATAACGGTTGCCCCGATTAACGGCTCGCCTGCCTCATCCAAGACAGTGCCCTTGACAGTCCGTTTGTTGATTTTCTCCATTGTGCTGGCCACATTTCCATTATTATTGGAAGACTGTGCCTGAACGCCCAATGGTGACAGAAGCGCCAATGCTCCCGAAATAAGGTATATTGATGTTCTTGTCATGAGTTGTTTATGTTAGTTAATAATTTGGTTAAAGATTCATCTTTCTGAAATCAAGCCCGTCAATACAAAACTTTGTCAATCTCAGTAAGAAAATATTGAAACAGACGGAGACCTCTATATCATCTCCGACACGAAAGCCCCCGCCTGTCCCGTGTTTTTCACGTAATTAGATCGTCACACTACTTGATATATCACTTATTTATTGCAGAGTTAAGAATATCTTTAATATTTTCATCTGAAGGGCGCGCTGCATCAGGATAGATTAATTTGCAATCTTTCCCGATCAACAGGAACCGCGGGATTCCACTGATTCCCATTGCATTCATAAATTCATCTCCTGTCTTTTTGTCAAAGATATACTGCGCCCAGTCGGGCTGGTCTTTGTCAAGTTTTTTCAACCACGCTTCTTTGTTATCATCTCGGGAGATGCTGATGAATGTTATTTGATCGTTCCCTTTAAACTCTTCTACAACCTTTTCCATGAATGGGATTTCCCTGACACACGGACGGCACCATGTAGCCCAAATGTCAATATAGACCACTGTCTTCCCGAGAAGATCCGAAAGATGGCATTCCTTACCATCGGGAGATATAAGCTTCGGATCTGTAGGAATTGCATCCCCGGGCTTAATCTTGTCCATATACTGATTGCGCGCCTTTAATATTTTCTCTTTTACAAGCGGGGCTCTGCTCAACTGAGGTTCAACTCCGGCAAAGAAAGCTTCGACATCTTCATCAGTAGGCTTATACATCATAAACATTGATCCTAACGTAGACCAAAGATCTTTTTTATTGCCCTCATTTGTAAGAGTTTTGTCAATAGCATCAAACTGACCTATCATATACTCAAGAATTGAATTTGCCTTAGCATTTCTATGCATGTCAGACTTGTCATACCAATAATTAAGTATTCCTGTAAGGCGAGACTCATCGGCATTAGGATCCACTCTTGAAATGATTTCATCCATTTCAGCATTGTGGTCTACTCCATTAAACGCCTTGTCCATACCAAGCAATGAAAGCATCACCTCATCATAATAGCTATTTGCCATTCTCGAATAAATGTCTTTTAATGAATCCTTAACCCCCGGAATCAAGGCATTGACCTGAGATTTTTCTGATTCAAGCAATTTTTTGCCGTCTTCAAAGACAAAAGGAGCATCACCTGCGGGCTTATAATTCAAAGGATAGAATGCTTGTATGTATTTATTAAAAAATTTACTTTCGGCAACGTTATCTCCGGTGAATGTTGCGTTTTCTCCGATTGCCATAACTGTTGTGGTTCCTTTCTTTAAATGTGCCCCATAAGGTGACGAACCAACATAAATCATAACATCCACCTCCTCCATAGGAAGTGCTCCGGCAAAATTGAATTTGCCATCGGAAGTCATTTTCACGGTCTCTACAAATGTGTCACCATTAAAATCATATACAAAAGTGACATCCTTGGGTTCTTTTACATCGGCAACTCCCTGTAGCAAGGGGGACGCTGCTGTCTGTGCGGCAATCACTCCCGGCAAAAGGAGCGCCAATGACAAGAACATTTTGGTTAAATTAGCCATAATGCAGTGTTAAGGTTTTCGTTTTCGCTGATGCGGTATTAAAATTCTGTGGCAAATTTAGATGTCTTCAACGCATTTTGCAAGTACAAAAAATACCAAAATCGTAAAACACCCCCATCCAGGCAGGTGTTTTTACGATTTTGGAAACTTATTCCGTTAAAACGGACGTTGTTTCAGCAGATTCCATATCATAAATTTTTGATTTGGGATCTATATTTAGCTGGTGTAAGTCCTGTGAAATTCTGAAATAGCGAATAGAAAGTAGATGTTGAACTGAAGCCGGATTCACTGCAAATCTGCTTCAACGGCATGTCGGCTGCCACATCCGATATCAGAGCGATAGCCTCCCTAATCCTGTAACCGTTTACTATCTGATTGAATGTTTTTCCGGTGCTTTCATTTATAGTCCTTGAAAGATAAGTGCGGTTGGTTCCTAATTTTTCTGCAACCGAGGCAACCGTCAATGAGGAATCCTTATATAGTTTGTCTTCTGTCATCAGAGAAGTAAAACGGCTCATGAGATCCGATTCAGTATCTTTTACATCCTCTTCATCGGTTGCATCTACCTCCTGAGTAGAATTTTTTGTTTTCTCAATTTGTGACAACAGATCTTTTTCTCTTATTATAAATTCATTGTTCTGCCTGACAATTGCCCTATAAAGGCGTTTATTGCGAATGTAGACATACCAACCTGCTCCTAAAGCAGCGACAGCAAATGCCAGAAGTATGAACAATATGTAGAACCTTGATCTTTCCTTCGCCAGTTCCTGCTCCTGGCGTGCGATCTTGGTCTCCTGCAAAGCAATATTATGACGCACACGTGCATCTTCTATCACTCTCTCCCGGTCAATATCATGGATTGAATCTGAATATTGCATATAAAGCGTTGTGTATGCGAGCGCCTTTGCATAATCTCCTGATTTATGATAGCTATCTGCAAGAGCCTTCATCAGTTTACCCTTATACATCGATATTCCGTTTTGCTCACTAAAATCAAGTCCCTCATTCAACACACGTATAGACTCTGCGTAGTTACCCGAATTATTGAGCATTTCTCCATATATGCAATACTGATAAGCCACACTTGGTTTGAACGCTATATCCCGATACTGATTCAATATTGATTTAGCTTGGTTGAGGCCCTCGAGCCTATTTCCTGATTTATATTCACATAAAGCATTAAGCATACCTATCTCAAGTAGAGTCGTAGGCGACAATCCCGCGGTGTTGTTCACCTCTTCCAGATATGGCAAAGCCTTGTCTACACTATCTGCCAGGAGATAATAATCTGCAAGATTAATTCCTGCATGAACACGCGACATTTCATCTCCGATTTTAACCGCCTTTTCATAAGCCTCCCGACAATATTTCAGCCCCGTCATATCTTCCCTCAAAAGATATGCACTCGAAAGATTCGCAAGGATCCTTGCATAATATTTTTCATTACCGGTGATTTTTGCATGTTTCAAAGCATCATAGAAACATGAAATCGAGGAATATGGATCGTTGACCATATTAATGTAGTGCATTCCAAGTCCGTTATAGATGGATGTCAGGGCATCATGATTTTCTGTCATTTCCGCTATTGTCCGCGCATTTTCAAACGCACGGAAAGTTTCTTCCCGCAATCCAAGCATCGAACAGGCATGTCCGACTGCTATATTCCCATAAAGCACAGCATAATCTCTGTCTCCCGTGCGATTGCCGACTTCCACGAGCCTTCTACCATAGTCTAACGATTTTTCATATTCATCTTTGTCAAGATAGACGTCTGCCACCTTCTTTAGCGTTTCTGCATTGTCCGGATCTTTCTTTAGTTTGAGAAGCAATTCCTGCAATTCTGATGAAGTATTAGCCACCGATGTCTGGGGCAACATCGATAAAACCAATATAAACACATGCAGTAAATATTTTGAATAATCTGACATTAGATTAGTATTAAATTAGAAATTATTCAAAGCAATTTTATTTTCAAGGACAAAAATACATAATTTTATGCAAATTTATCTCATTTAAAGGTAAAAACAGAAACATCTTTTGCAAATTATTCACACATTTTCCAAATTTAGGGTAATGATTATAACATTCTTGCCCTGAAAGCCTTTTTATAACCATTTTTTGATTTGAGATACTGTTTAAAAAATTTTTATCTTGCCATGGAGATCTTTGTCGGCATATTTATGATATTTATTCAGTAAGTGCCTACGAAAAATAAATGTGCATATGATTGGCTTATAGTGTGAGCGAGATATGAAGACGTGAAGATGGAATTATGGGGTTCCATAACGACTGATGAACGGCTTTATAGGTTGCCGCGATATATGGCTGGCATCTGTTCATTTATTTTTCTTAGGCTCTTAATTACAAACCAATATCTTACAAGTCATGAACAACGAAAAATCTCATGAGTATGAATATGGCGGATTGTGCGTAAACGGATTCGCCATGATTTTCTTTACCTTTATCCTTATCCCGGCAATTATCGCCGGTATCCTCATCTGGGGTGCGGAATCAAACCCGATAATTGCATTCGGAATAAGTGCACTGTTGTTTATAGTCTTTATTCTCGGATGCGTCGGCTATTTCGTACAGGAACCTAACGAAGCCCGCGTGATGATATTTTTCGGCAAATATGCCGGGACATGCCGTAAAGTCGGTTACTTCTGGGTTAATCCTTTCCTTAATCGTCGCAAACTTTCCTTGCGAATACGCAACATGGATATAGAACCTATCAAAGTCAACGACAAGATCGGTAACCCTGTACTTATAGGTATGGTTCTCGTTTGGAAAATTCGCGATACTTACAAAGTCGTTTTCGACCTCGACTCCAAATCTCTCGGCACAACCGGATCTTCAATTAATCAGGCGGCACTTGAACGGTTCGTACGCATACAAAGTGATGCCGCCCTTCGTGAAGTGACCGGACATTTCGCCTATGACCAGACCGACTCTTCAAATCCTGAAGAAATCACACTCCGTGACGGCGGAGCTACAATCAACGAACTTCTCGAACGCAAAATCAACGAACGTCTCGCAATGGCTGGTCTTGAAGTAATAGAGGCGCGACTCAATTACCTTGCTTACGCTCCTGAAATAGCTGCCGTGATGCTTCGTCGCCAACAAGCCTCGGCAATTATCACCGCCCGTGAAAAAATTGTGGAAGGTGCAGTGTCTATGGTAGAGATGGCTCTCGACAGAATAGAAAAACAGGGAGTGGTAAAACTCGACAACGACAAAAAGGCAGCTATGGTCAGCAACCTTCTCGTGGTTCTTTGCACTGACGAACCCGTCACCCCCACTCTCAATACTACCTCCACCAATTGATAAGGTACTTATCAAACAAAATCATGTAAACTTAAATGCCCCGCCGAAAAATCCGACGGGGCATTATTTATCCATTTCAATCATCTCCAATCTCTTCAAGCAATTGTCTATAAATATCTGCCAAATCATCCATTTCCGCAATTTCATACACATTAATCAACCTATAAACGGGCACTTTGCACTTATCCTTAATTTTAAAGGCTGCCTGATAATGAATTGCGGCACTGGCATAATCTTCCTCTTCCATTAATATATCCCCCTTGAGTATATTTGAATCGTATGCATATTCACCACCGGCATTGATTAATTCATTCAAAATCCTTTTACTTTTCTTAAACTCTCCGACAGCCACTAAAGCATCAGCCATTCCAAAACGTGCCTTCTCATTGCTGCCGTCTAACTTGTATGCCTTTTGATAATTTCTATATGCCGATTCTGATTTTTCCTCATCCATGCACACCTCCCCAAGTTCCGTGAATTCTTTCGACAGATCCTTAAGTATCCTGTCCTTCTTTTTCAAATCTTTCCTTAGATTTTTTATCACAGACAATGATTTTACAAGCAATCTTCTGACACTACCTTTTGCCAATGCTCCGGTCAGTGTGTTGATTTCCCAAAGAGCTTCGATGGCATCTTCGAAATTGTCATTCTCAAATTGCTTGCGGGCAATGCAAGAAAGTTCAGCAGCTTTAGCTTCATTCATGGCCTTTTCAACTGAATCCGGATCATTAAAATTACGGCTGAATTCAGCTGCGCCTCTACTCACTATTACATCGCCATAACGTAACGGATTTATAAAACGCAAACCTTCCAAACTTCTGCAACGGCTCAAAGCAACGTATGTCTGACCTGCGGAAAACGCCCCGCCAGCCATATCTATCGTAACATTATTGAACGTTAGTCCCTGACTTTTGTGTATCGTCAAAGCCCATGCCGCTTTCAACGGATATTGGGTGAATGTGCCGATAACCTCTTCCCTCACCTTCTTTTCCTTTTCATCAAATATATAATTGATGTTATGCCATTCTTCCCTTTCGACCTTTTCGATTTTACCGTCTTCCAATTCAACTTTAATTTCTTCATCAGAAATATCATGAATCTTGGCAAGAGTGCCGTTTACCCATCTTTTATCCATGTCATTGCGGATAAGCATCACCTGGGCATCCTTTTTCAATTCAAGTTCAAGATCTGTGGGAAGAATCTTTTCAGGGAATTCATCTTTAATCTCACCTCTAAATATAAATACATTTCCAGACAATTCATCCAGCTTTTCTTTATTGATCATTGATGCTGAATCTCTGCGTGAAGTCAGCGTGATCCCAAATTTTTCATTATTATTTGCCAACGTATTTTCTGAAGTTTCAACTCGAGAATTCAGTATTTTGAAATCTTCTGTTGTGGCACGGTTTATCCTGATGCGGTCGAGCATATCAATAAATTTAGAATCTGTCTGACGATAAATTTTATTCAACTCTATCGACACTAATTTAGCAGATTCGTATGCACGGGCGTTAAAAAAGAAGAAATCGGGATAATACTTGGCAAGAATCGGCTTTGACTCATTTGTCACCACAGGTTCAAGCTGGAATATATCTCCCACCAACAAGAGCTGCACACCTCCGAAAGGCTTGCGTCTGTTGCCGGTGATAGCCCTTAGCGCCCTATCGATAAAATCAATCATGTCAGGACGCACCATCGACACCTCATCAATGATTACCAATTCCAATTCCTGAATAAGTTTTCTTTTTCTTTTTGAAAACTTTTTACTCTTTTTCAAGGCAGATACGGAATATTCCGGATCATCAGGTGGAACCGGGCGCAATGGCATCTGGAAAAAAGAGTGTATGGTGACTCCCCCCACATTCACAGCCGCCACTCCTGTAGGTGCAAGCACAACATATTTCTTCTTTAAATTCTTACAGATATAACGAAGAAACGTAGATTTTCCGGTACCGGCTTTCCCGGTAAGAAAAACATTGACGTTAGTGTTTCTCAATAGGGAATATGCTTGTTGAAACTCCGGATTATCAAGATCTAATTTTTGAGGGAATTCTGCCATGGTGCTCTTTTTTTAACAAACAAAGATAACAAAAGCCCTACTCTCCACCAAATAAATCTGCCACAATCCGATATCAAACCTGCTTTTTATAAGAACACCACTCTCAACCTACAATTGCAAAATATGCGTTTTCTTGTAAAAACACATTTTTAACGTACCATCCTAAAATTCTCAATCGCAAACAAACCGGATTATGAAGGCGAGCAGGATGGTAACCGCTATGGGTACCGAAACACGGATCCAGATGTTCAAATTTTTAGGCATAAGACAATAGTTTGCAATGAAAACTATTCCTGCAAATATTCCTGCAAGAGCGTGACTCCAATTTGAGAGAATCTCAGAAACAGCTATGTAGAGCAGTGCTCCAAGCAAACAAGTAATTAAAGTTTTCCAGTCCATAATATAATTTATTCAACTTTAGCAAGCGAAAGTTGAGGGTTATGAAGTCATTATAAGGTTGTATTATTTTTTCTGCGTTTATAATTCTTATGGGCGCGGATACCTATTATGGTTCCGAGTATAGCTCCGAGGAGCGGAAGAAAAATAAGTGGATTCATGTCAATATCGTTTAGTGATTTAAATTTTATTGATATCCTCAGCAAAAATACAAATAAATAATGTAAAAAGCAACACACAAAAGTGTGCATTTACAATTCCTGAACATTCAAAGAATGTTTGAATGTTAGCGACAAGGTTATTTGCACAAAAGTGAGCAAGAAATTCGGGGTTGTTGAGATAGCTCGTTTCTGACCCGTCACAACGTTACAAGCCCCATACATCCACACCCCATCCGTAGTTTAGCACCACGGGGTTCTGACACTATGCAGGCAGACGATTCCCAAAATCGCCCACCTGCACTGTCCTTGTATGATTAGGTATTCGTTGTCAAAGAATCAGTCAATTATATCAATGAGAGTGTAAGACTATTTTTCCAAAGGATTATAAAACTGTGTCCAATCTTCATTCAAGCGATGGAAACCTTGCTCGCTATTATCCATAATTATAATCCGTGCTCCGGTATTACGAACAAAAGCTCCTGCGTTTTGATACATTTCACTTTCAAATCGCTTCCAGTCTTCTTTATTCATGGTCTTACGATTCCAGTCATAACGGATTATCGGCTGCGTTTTTTGCGTTAAGCCTTCTGCTTCAAAAACAAAATTATGCTCGGAATCCTCTGCTTTAAGAATAAGAGCCTTGACTCCATTTAGTTTCCACGGACCGTACGGCAACGGAATATCATTGGTGTAATATACTTTCCATTCGCGACCTCCGTAGTTACATTTTGCCGCATGGCAGTGGTAGCCCATTACTGTGGCTGTGTCTTCAAGGACGTATGTCCATGCAGGGTCCGGAGTATTCTCTGTGTATTCAATCACTTGGGAAGTATAAGGAACTCGGTTTGTGACAATCGTGGTTGAATCGCCATGATTGACAAGAAGATCAAAACCGACATAATTCTCCGGCACGGTCTGGAACTGCATTGTGGTTTTGAGTTCTTTCGTGTTCCGAATGTCAAGGTCTCGGAGATTACGGCTGAAGAAGGCGTTGTACTTACGTCCGAGTTGGAGGTTCATCAGGTCATCATGGCTGAGGGAGTCGTCTTTTTCAGTAGCCCTATATCTGAACCGATAGGTGATGGTGAGATAACAGGAGTCAAGCGTTTGCGACTTGTCGGTGTCTTCATGAGCGAGAGTGAACGTAGGGGTGTCCATCGCATAGGTGACTGTTACCTGAGCCGAAACATCCATACATGCAAGCATCATAAGAGATGCTAATACAATAAGAAATTTTCTCATACTTATAATATTTATAATTGATAATTTTTAGATGTTACTTTATATTGAATCTGACGCCGAGCATAATCGTACGGCCCCGCAGACGATATTGACTTGAATACTGTATGATTCCGTTATCATTATAGCGTCGAAAGACTCTGCTGTCCAACAAATTGTTACATCTGAGGGATAGTATTGTGTTCCCTAAGGAGTATTCTATGTTGCAGTTAAGGAATGTATTGTTTCTATAACTCGTTGAATAATCGTTGTAATAATACATCACAGACGGCGTCAGGCTAAGTTGTTTACAGGGCCAGATAACGAAAGATGTCACATTAGTGAATGTATGCTTCGCATTTCCGTTGGATATGCCATCGGTAAATGTCTTGTATAGTGAAAATTCGTTTGAAGTCTCAAAGGTAATCCATCGGGCGAAAGATGCGTTGAAAGAAATCTTCGCGCGCAGATAATTGCTTCGCCCTCTATGCATGGCCTCATCAATATAAAACTCATTCTGACTTGTGCCAATAGTGAACGATTCGCTTATCTTGGAGTTCCATTTGAAAAATCCTTTGGAAAATGTCTGGTCTCCCTGCCAGATATTACCACTTGTGGCATACGGCAATCTTATATACTCGATAATATCATCAGTAACATCATATCCATTGGATAAGCTGTTATGGGAATAAGCATGTGTTAATGTCATGCCTCCAAACAGCATATCGAGTACACTTTGGTAACTTGCACTTAAAGCCGTTTTTACAGTTCTGTTGATTTTGGCCTCAAGATGGTTGGGATTCGAGATAGAAGTGCGATAGTTGATATATCGCTTCTGTACCATGAGGGAAAGGGCCGCGGGCGTAGATTCCTCGCAGGTTGATGTCAACGAAAAAGACAAACGCTCCCATGGTCTGAAAGTGATATTGGTGTATGGTTTGAAAGAAAAGAACATTTTATCGTATTCCCATTCTCCATCTGTCGATGTATAATATTCAAAACCGACAGGCACATATATCAGCCACTGGAATCGCTGACCGTAATGCAGAAAGAATTTAGGCGTGATACTGGTACCTACCTGCCAGATCCGTTGATTCCCTGCCGTGAGATTTTCAGCCAGGTCCAGTTCCGTTTTAGCCTGCTGCCATTGAGCATCGAAGCCACCGTTGAGGTTGAACATAAAATGAGGTACTGCAACGGCGATTATAGATGCAGCTCCACCGGTGTTCAGACTTCGTTGTCTTACTGTCTGAGCCATACTTCTGTCAGCCAAGCGAAGTATTGCGTACTTGTCAGTATAACTGGCATGCAAGGTTGCCTCGCCGATGCCTCCCTGTTTTTTCTTATAATTAATTTTCAGTACATCATCTATATTAAACGAATGTCCGGAGAATCGCTGTCTTATCAAATCGTTGACAGAACCGTCGCCACGAGGGAATGAGGCACTCGCGGTAAAAGCGTTTTTCACATAACGCTCTTTGCCGTTGAGCTTATAAACCGCATGTGCACCTACGAATTGCTGACGCATATAGGCCCTGTTCGACTCATCTATTACAAAACGTGAGATACTGTCAGCAAGATAAGTGGTTTGCTCTGTCGCCTCTCGTTTTTCCTTGTCAAATAGGTAATTGAGATTAAAAGCCAATGTCTTGTCTTCGTTTAATTTGAAAAGTTGATTGACCGACAGGCTATGGGAGTTGTTGCGGTATGCATAAACATCATTCAGGCTCGGAGAATCAGGAAACAGCATCCCTGTCCCGTAAGATGAATTGAATGTCGCGGGCGCACCAATATCCTGTCGTAAGTCATTACCGATATTATTGGTCTTGTAAACAGATATATTTTGCGCTTTACGACGGAAGTTCATGAGGGTGGCAGAGGCATCCCATGACAGATTGGGCTGTGTCCCGATTGCTGCCTGAAGTGTGGAAGACCAGATTCCGAGAGCGTTTTTCTTAAGTTTTATGTTCATAGCGGGAGCATTGCCACTCTTCACACCTTGCAGCAATTTCACGTCCTGATGGTTTTGCAATACCTGAACCGAGCCTATATCATTTGCATCAATATTTCTTGTCGCCACGCCATAATTCCCGCCAAGCATATCAAGCCCCTCGATATAAAACTCATTTATCCATTGTCCGTTATAAGTTATCTGACCATCGGATTTTACTTCAATACCCGGCATCTTGCGCAACAAATCTTCAAGAGTCTTGTCGTTTTTGCCTTTGTATGTAGCGGCAGAATATGAAATCGTATCTCCTGATTGCTTGATTTTCTTAGCGGTAATAATTACCTCTTTTAGTTCAAGCGCATTGATAATAGAATCTAATGATTCGGGACAGACCTCTTGCGCCATCGCCGAAAGAGCGATAGAAGCAGAGACGAATAGTATTTTGAATCGTTTGAACATAATTTGTCTTGAATTGTCAAGTGCAAAATTACGGTAAACTCTTTCCCGTAAATCTTAGTTGTACCTCCTTTAGTCTTAGTTAGTCTTAGTTTTGTCGAAATTCTCGCCCATTTTCACTAATTTTGTATTATGAAACGCTTTAGGACTATTACAATCTTTTGTTTGTCAGTCATTACCATATTGGTTGCGGCTAACACATGGTATCTACATCGCCTATACGAATCCATAAGGATGCAGACTCTTCAGACCATAAAAGAATGTGTGCGTAGGGCGGATGTGTTGGAAATTATCGACCGAAAGGCGCTTGCTTCCAACCAACAGGAAGATTTTTCTATAAAAGTCGCTCTTGTTGTCAAAGGCGAAATAGATTCTGTGGGAAACTTTGACTTTATCCACGAGATGGATAAAGTCAACCAGACTATGAGTGAACAATTCCACTCAGTGGAACAAACTGATGTCACGTTGCCTAATCGAAATTATAGCCGACTTGCATTGCTCCTTCAAAATGAACTTAAAAACTATGGTATTAAACTTAACCGGGTGGTAATAGTCCCATTCGTTGAAAATAATGGGATAGACAAAGGAATGTGGCATATCGACTTTTCTGTAATTGAAGGACAAGAGCCTCTTTATACTGTCTATTTCTCACCCCTTCAAAAGCACATTCTTCAACAAATGGCAGGAATAGTGGCTACCTCCTCCGCTATTCTTGCACTAATGATTTTCCTAATATGGTATCTGCTACACTGGGTTGGGAAATTGCGTAGTATTGAGCAGATGAAAGATGACTTCACCCACAACATGACGCATGAGCTTAAAACCCCTGTTGCGGTAGCCTTCTCTGCCGCTGATTCAATGCTGCGGTATTATGACCAGAGCGATGACGCGAGAAACAAGCAGTTTCTTAAGATCATCATGCAGAGATTGAGTTATCTGTCGGGAATGATTGAGAACATACTTTCTATGAGCATGGAACGGTTCAAGACCATGAAACTCAATATCGAGAGTGTTGCGGGAAAACCGATTGTCGAAGAGATAGCCGGAATGATGGAACTTAAGGCAAACAAGCCGATAGACATTGATATAGATATTCCTGATAATTTGTCAATTCAGGCAGATTCTTTGCATTTTGGCAATATTATTTCAAACCTCATTGATAATGCGATTAAATATTCGGGTGATTCAGTAAACATTGCAATCAAGGCTAATGCCGACTCAATTACATTAGAAGACAACGGCATCGGTATAGACAAGGAGAATCTCCCTTTCATATTCGATAAGTTTTATAGGGTAACATCGGGCGACCGTTACGAAGTAGGAGGTTATGGACTCGGACTTTTTTATGTGAAACAGGTTTCAGAACTGTTGGGCTGGAGCATCAATGTTACGAGCAAGCAGGGGCAAGGCACAAAGTTTACAATCAGATTTAACGGAAATGAGGAAAGATAAGATACTGTTGGTCGAGGATGACTCGACACTCTCGTTCATAGTTCAGGATGCACTGACCCGGGAGGGCTTTGATGTCGTATGTGCTCCAAATGGAGAATCAGGTCTGAAACTGTTTAAGGACTCAAATCCCGACATTATTGTGGCAGACGTCATGATGCCCCGAATGGATGGGTTCGAGATGGTGAGGCTTATACGCCTTACGGCTCCCTCTGTGCCTGTGCTGTTCCTGACCGCAAGAACTGCGCTCGATGATGTTGTAACGGGGTTTGAAATTGGAGCCAATGACTATATACGCAAGCCCTTTCAGATTCTCGAACTTGTGGTGCGTATAAAAGCCTTGTTAAAACGTAATCGACAAGGAATAACAGAAGACACCAATCTCACAATAGGTGACTGTTCTCTTGATTTTGCTTCTCAACGTCTTACAATAGGTTCTGAAACCATAGAACTGACGCACACGGAGGCTGTGATCATTGATGAACTGTTCCGTCATCCCAATGAAGTGGTCGAAGCTAAGACACTGATGTACCGCATATGGCAGAATGATGATTATAACAATCTCAACCGCCTCCACGGTTTCATCTACAAACTGCGCAAGTATCTGTCAAAGTCAACAAGCCTCGAACTTCTAAATGTCAGAGGCATTGGTTACAAATTGGCGATGATTATGTAATAACTTATTTCCACTTGTCGGGAATGGTATATGTTTTACCGTCTTTTGCAACTATGTCCGGCATAATTGCTGACTGAAAACGACGGATATTCTTAATCATCAGAACAGGCTTGTTACGATGATGAATAAGATTATCTTTTAGATCGTTACTAAAATTAGATGGTGGGAAGTATACCTTGATACCAACATCCGGGAACAGACGCTGAACAAGTTCGATTGGAGGCACAAGGTCACTGTCGGCACTCACTAAGCCTACGATGTCGGTTGCGTTCATAACACAGTCCTCGACCATACGAATAGATATATTCACGTCCGTTTTCTTTTCCTCCGGTCTTGAAATGGATCCTTTACAGAAGGGGCATATGATGTGTTTGTCAAGATATTTCCCTCTTACAATTTCGAATCTATCACCATTGATAAGCTTGTTGGCATTGAGTAAAGCGCTCTGTCTGCTGTTCTTCTGAGGGCTAAGCGGAGAAGCTGTAAAGTAAATGACTTTTTCAAGCGTTTGACTTTCACCAAGAAAACTTTCACAGAGTTTTACAATGTCAATCCAGTAAAACGCACGCCAAGCAGGATCAACCCTTTTCATGCGCTTGAGCCCGAAATAGAAGTTGAAACCGTCGATATAGAATGTAACTTTTTTCTTAGGCTCCATAATAAATAAAAAAAGCCGCTCGTAAGCGGCATATTCCCTGCAAGAAAGCAGGGCGTTGCTTTTTCTGTTGCAAAGATAATACTTTTTTCTAATCCTTGCAATAATTTAACGAGAAAAAGCACTAAAAGGTTTTAGATTATGTTTAGTTTTGGAATAAGTTAAGATTTAGAAAGAGTTTTTGAGGTTGTTTTGAGGCTGAGTGAAGGAGCTATGGGATTCCATAACGACTGAATGAAGACTTAAAACAAGCCAAAAAGACTTCTAAAGATTTCTTAATGTTAAAAGTAAACATACTCTTAAAACCATCTTGGGACTTATCTCTCTGTAAAATTTTATTAAAATAAGCCAATTTTAAACACAAATTGGCGATTATTGCCAACAACCTATTTATATAAATGAAAAATCACTGTCAGAACATTTATATTCTTGCATGAAGAGTTTTTATTTAGTAAGAACGGTTAGATTCACGTTCTTTGGAATCTCTATAGACATTGCTGACCTTATTGCGTCCGAACGACCATGACACTCTAAATGTGAACGCATGCGAATGTACGTCATTGCGGGTGTTCACGACATAATTGTTATAGTATGCCTTCGATTTCGTGATATTCCAGCCAAAGGGATCATTGACAGCGAGGGCAAGATTCAGTCGGTTGTCAAGAAGTGAATAACGGATGTCGCAGCCGATAAGAGAGATTGACGAGTAATGTATCATTCTGTCTTTCCATGGGAAATAATGGCTGAAACGGAGATTGAATATTAGAGTCTTCTGTCTGTTGAGCATCCACGAAGTGTTCAGTTCGAGTTTGCCACTCCATCCATGATCATTCGCATCCTTGAAATCTGGCACTTTGGATTTTGCGACAGAATAGAATACTTCTCCGCCGACCTTGAGATTCCACCATGAGAAAAGTGAGCGGTTGTAGGAGGCATATAGACCGGTCTTATTGGTGTTGAGGCAGTTTTCAGGAAGTGTGTACTGGCTCCCGTCGGCACTGAATCTCGTTATATTGCCGATGGCATTATGGTTGTACGAGTTGTAAAGCACGGCATAAACACCTTTAAAGCTGTAATTGATTTCAGCATTATGGGATATACTTGGGGCAAGATCCGGATTGCCGGAAAACCAGTCGCTTACTGTAGTATAATATCTGAATGGATTTAGGTCACCGAAATTAGGACGGGTTATGCCCATAGAATAAGACAGAGAGAACCGTCCCGCTTTCTGTGAGTTCCAACTCAAATTGAGCGATGGGAACAGATAGCCGTAACTTTTGCCATGGCGCATATTGTCAATCATTTGTATCCCCTTGACATCAGTGTGTTCATACCGGAGACCGAGTTTGCCGAAGAATGAATTGGAAAAATTTTTCTCCGCGCTTATATAGGCGGCGACGGTCTTTTCGTCGTATTGGAATGTATTGCTCTGCAAGGTATTTGTGATCCAGTTGCCATCTAATAAATCAGACACCTGAAGGTCTGTGTTGTTATTGACACCAGTATATGCAGCTCCGGCATCCATTCTGAACGCGGAGAACGGCAAGGCGGCATCAAGTTTGACGGAATGGATATGATATTTGTTTGTTCCGTCATCCGTAAGCCTTGTGGGGTCGTCCTCATCCTGCCATGTCATGACATCGGAAAAAGACCGGGTATGTCGGTTGAAGAAATTATAAGTAAGGCTCAGCATCTTGCCTTTGGAGTCGATCGACCAGTCGCCGAATGCCGTAAGGGTGATTGCATTGTTCGGCTTCGCCGGTGAGAGATTATGAGAATAATAAGCCACACCGTTATCTACTGTCTTGTCCAACAGATTGCTCTTAAACCGCATGGTGCTGAAGTTGACGATAGCTCCCGCACTGATACGGTCACTGAACTTATATTTGAACAGACCGTTTGTACCTAGAGAACGGTTTGTGAAATGATTTGTGCGGTCGGATGTACGCACATAGTCAGAGAAAGTATAGTTTCTGTCGAGGTCGTTTATCCCTTTCATCTCCTGCCAGCTCACGTCCGCCGAAAGTTCCACCTTTCGGGTGGAGTGGCTGATGTTGCCGCCAAGAAGATAACTGAAATCCTCACGTACCGTTCCGTTGCCCCAGAGATTGCCTCGTGTGCCAAGGGCTTCGTTGCGTGTTGTTATGCTGATGTAAGCCACATTTGTGGAGGCGGCATACTTCGCAGGTGGCGTGGTGAGCAGTTCGATCTTCCCGATGCCTGAAGACTGGAGATTCTTCAACCGTAGAGCTATTGCCTCGTCAGGCATTTCAAGAAGATGTCCGTCGATGATGTATTTCACGGAAGATTTGCCAGCAACGCTGACCTGGTCGTTAGTCACCGACACACGAGGCATCCTGTCAAGGACCTGCACACCGTTCAGCCCCACTGCGTAGGGATCGTTCTTTGTGAGGTAGACTATACGGTCAGGCGATTGCTTCAAAACAGGACGGCTTGCCACGACAACGACCTCGTTGAGTTCGAGTTCACGTTCCCAGTTTTCAGGTATGGTATCGTTTGGAGATTGGGCTAAAATGCACATTGGAATTGCAAAGAAACCAAAGCATAAGTAAGGAATAATATTCATTTTGCTTTTTGAATTTATTATCATTTTTGACCAGTCACAGATTTATCTACAATGAACTGATTTCAGGCAACTTATTTAACTACTAAATTAAGGACCAAACATAATAGAAGTACAACCGTCCGCGATAGGAAATATTTATCTTAACAACTATGAACATGAAAAACGGAGATCTATCAACCGTTTTGAAACAGGGAATTGCAGGTACAAAATTTATCGTTCCAATTGACTCTGGATATCCATGCTGACAGGCTTTCCGTTGATTGTGAAGGAAAGTATACAGTCTTCAAATGTGGTGAGTCTCTTAAAATCCAGGATGATAATGGAGTTATCTCCCCATATGGCATTCACCTTGGTTGCCTTGAGTATCTTCCCGTTGTTATAAAGTCTCACGTTGTCAATGGAGAGTCCATTTGAATCATCACGATCAGACACAGGAATCTCGATTTTTATTGTGGTTTTGCCATGTTTATTGTTCAATCCTTTGAATTGGGGAGCGGCGAATACGCTGCCAAGTGACAGCAGTCCAAGTCCTAATGTAAAAAGTATCTTGTTCATACCTATTAAATTTTATTGATTTCCTCGGCAAAAATACAAATATATAATGTAATAAGCTGCACACAAAAGTGTGCATTTACAATTCCTGAAAATAAAAAGACTTATACGAAATATTATCTCTCGGCTATGACCAATAAGGTCAATTAAAGCAATTTGTAATTGGTTGCGTAAGAGATCGCCTCGGAAATGTTGTTTACCTCCAGTTTATCGAATAGACGGCGGCGTGCCGACTTTACGGAGTCAACAGCGAGATGTGCCCGCTCGGCAATAGCATTGATTGTCAGTCCTTGAATGGAAAGTGTAAGTATCGTTTTTTCTGTTTCGTTCAAAACAGGAGCGGCATGTTCATCCCAACGCTTTGTAGACAAGTCATATTCCCAAAATTCAGCCTTGCCACGGCAGTGCATGGTGATTTGTCCTGCTTTCGAATGGGTTGAGAGCGACACTAACGAAAGACCAAGCCACACACTGCCGTCAGGCTGATACGCCAATCCTGTAAGTTTATGGTTGATTAGGAGCTTATCCCGTCCGTTGACTATATGAAAATCGTAAGAGATTGTATAATCCTTTCTCTCGGCGGGAGGGATCTTGTTTATAAATGAGAATCCTGCCTGATTTATAGCCAACAACATCTTGATTTCATCTTCAGGCACATGGTCAAGGTAGAACTGATAACCCAACGATTTTACTTGTTCAGCTGTCATGCCGCATAAAAACAAAGGATTTGGCGAAACGTATAGGAAATTTTTTCTAAAGTAGTCAATGATATAAACGCCCTGATAAGTGGCATTGGCAAATGACTCTGCAGTTCTTACGTAAGCATCGGCAAGCCTATAATCGGGTTCTCCCCCGACAGTATTGCCGTGGTAAAAAAATTTGTTGAGCTTCGAACTTTTTATAGAATTAAGTTCGCCGTGAGACAGTTCATCAAATGTATTCATACTTTTGATTAAATTCTTATCAAAAATACAAATTAAAACCCATCCCGGAAATTAACCCTCTGTAAAATCTTATTAAAAGATGCCAATTATAAACATTTGTTTATATTCCGTAAGTACCTACCACAATATTACCGAGTCAAAAGTTCCTTACGTATCCGGCAGAGATGAACTGGAGTTATCTGAAGATATTCGGCAATCTCTTTTTGCGGAATCTCCTGCTCAATCTGTGGGTGACGTCTGATAAGATCAATATAACGCTCCGACGGCGTTTTGCTATAAAGGTCACAATAGCGATGGAGCAAAGAAATGTAAGCAGACTCAATAAACAAGCGACCTTGCCTGTTCATATCCGGGTTTGTATCATATAATTGTTGCAAATCCGTTGCATCCATGACCCAAAGTTCCGTTTTTCTCCCCGCTTTTATATCAAAAAGCGCCGGCATAGAATTCATACATGAAGGATAATCTCCAAAGAGAGCATCATGGAAAGCGAAGCCCCCGATCAAACGCTGACTTTTGGATCCTGTAACCTCATATATCAGATATCCTGATTTCACATATCTAAACTTGCTTGTGGGCTCCCCTTTTCTGCACACATACTCCCCACCCCGCAAAGAAACCGGAGTGCCATGGCTTTCAATCAAGTCGTGCCAGAATTTAAGGTCTATCCCTTCGATATGTTCATTAAAATGTCGTATCATCAATACAAAATTACCATTTTTCTCCGACGAAGAGAAATTCTTCTGAAATATAGCCAAAGAAAAAGAGCAACCCGTGGTTGCTCTTTCCCATTTACTGCGATTTAAACCTCAACTTTCACAAACGAAAGCTGAATTATTTATTGTCTCCTTGCTCATATTTGCGCAAAACGTCTTTATATCTCTTTGTCATGATATGAGCTCTTGTGGAATTGTAAATCCATAAAATGAAGAGTGCGGCAACCAACAATATTGTTCCCACAATAACAAGCGAATCGACCGCCGTTTTCAGCAAACCCATCAAAAGGCAAACAATAGCTCCGCCGATCACTAATGCCAAAAGATATCCAATTATCTTAAGCATCACACTATTTTTGTGGGCTTTTATTTCAGCATTATCAGCCTCAATACGAGATTTAGTCAAATCATCCATAGCTCTAATAATTTTATAATTGAAATATGAAGGGAAAAGTGTAGAGAATTTTTAGAAATTGTTTAAATTTATTTGTCGAAGGAATTGAGAGGATTTGTCGAGCAGAATTTTGATATTTATGATGGAGT
>CAMTMX010000038.1 GCA_947073495.1 uncultured Porphyromonadaceae bacterium | reverse complement strand
TGACAGTGAGTTGAATTTTCCGGTAAATGATGTGTATGCCGCATCGATATCTTGAATCTGTGTCAGATCGGAACGGTCTTCGGGAGATTCTATCGCTGAAGCCTCGTCTTTGCCACGCATTTCGTAAGAATCGGCGTCATTGCGTCTCCACACGGCTTTCACGCCTGATTCGAGGAGGAGGCGGTCGCTGCCGAAAGGATTGATGTAGTCGAATTGCACAGTGTGTTCGTTGTTGAAGCCGCGATTGTCCATTCTTTCGAAGGGATCGGTCAAAATATCACCATAGGATTCAAACATAGTGAAGTCGCCTGCCAATTTATTGTATCCGTGGTTATAGAGATAGGAAAGAATGGTCTTATGTCCGTCGGCATTGAAATTGTGTTGCCAAGATGTCCCTGCGGTCACTCCTGTATTTACAACATCTGCGTCTACATATCTTGATATTTTCCCTGTCAGTTCATGTTTGTCGTTGTAGGTGGAACTGGAGAAGATGGATTTGTTGTCTTTGAGGAATGCGTGCATGGTATATATGTTTCCGTTGAGAGTGATGAGGTCGTTGTCGGTAAGGTCGTAAGAAAGATTGATTCCGCCTCCGGCATAGTCATACTTCACTCTCTGTTTTAAAGTGTTTGTTTGATACCTCGCATCTGTCGATTCATAATTTATTGATGTTGGGGTGTTGTCGGTATGTTGCGGGAAGAGTGTGCTGTTGGCATAATTCAGATTTGCACTCATTGAGAGTTTCCCTTTTTTCATTCTTCCATACAAAGAACCGCCTGTCTGCATTTTAGAGAAACTTGCCTCGACAGATCCGGAATATCCATCTGTAGAATTTTTTGTGACTGTGATAAGGTTGAGGATTCCGGCAGTGCCTTCGGCGTCATATTTTGCCCCCGGCTCTGTGATTACTTCAATTTTCACGACAGCATCGGCAGGCATAGCTTTGAAAATATGCTTATAATTTGCCGTGAGCGACGGGTCTTCCTTGCCGTTGACGTAAATTTTGAAGTTGTCTTGTCCGTTAATTCGGATCTTGTCTTCTCCGTCGACGCTCACCATCGGAACCTTTCTGAGGGCGTCGAGGATGGTGTTTCCTTTTGAGGAGGGATCTTCTTCAAGGTTATATGTGAGTTTCGCACCATCAGTCTGAACAATCGGTTTATCTGCCACGACCACAAGGTCTTCAAGATCATAATATGATCCTTCGATTGAATCGGGCTCCAGTTCCTGAGCGAAAATAGGAGAGCTGCTTGCGAGCATCAGTGTTGAAGTTAACAATAAAGCGGTTTTCATAATTTTGATAGAGTTGAATGGAATGTTTTTACGAATGTTTTTGTTTTGGCAGCCTCATCCGGATGATGAAGCGGGAATGTGAAAGTTTGTCATCAGTAAGATAAGAGGTGGAAGCGTTGTCCTTTCTGATTGACGATGCAAAGTTATAAATAAATTTAGTACTATGCAATACATAGTAGTGAAAAAATATAAGTAGTAGGTATGAAATAATAGCAATCAATGACGGGTACTATGCTCAAACGAATTGATTTAGTGAGTATTGATTGAGTATGGGGACGATATAAATTTTTTTGAAAAATTTTTGCTAACTTTGCAGTAGAAAATAGGAAAGATGAAAAATATACGCAATTTCTGCATCATAGCGCATATCGACCACGGCAAATCTACGCTTGCCGACCGATTGCTTGAACGCACCAACACAGTTGCCGCCAAAGACATGGAGGCACAGGTGCTCGACGACATGGATCTTGAACGGGAGCGAGGCATAACGATCAAGAGTCATGCCATCCAGATGGATTATGAACTGAACGGAGAGAAATACGTGCTTAATCTGATAGACACTCCCGGGCATGTCGACTTTTCTTATGAAGTGTCGCGATCGATCGCAGCATGTGAGGGTGCGCTTCTTATAGTCGATGCTTCTCAGGGGATCCAGGCTCAGACTATTTCCAATCTGTATATGGCTATAGAGAATGACCTGGAGATTATTCCTGTCATAAATAAGTGCGACCTTGACAGCGCCAAGCCCGATGAGGTTGAAGATCAGATTGTGGATCTTCTCGGATGTGACCCTGAAGATGTGATACGCGCCAGCGGAAAGACAGGTATGGGTATCGACGATGTGCTTAAGGCTATCGTGGAGAGGGTGCCAGCGCCGGAAGGTGATCCCGAAGCGCCTTTGCAGGCACTTATCTTTGACTCGGTTTTTAACCCCTTCAGAGGTATTATTGCATATTTCAAGATAGTGAACGGGACTATGAAGACAAACGATTTTGTGAAGTTTGTCTCCACCGGGAAAGAATATCATGCGGATGAGATAGGAGTTTTGAAACTCGACATGCTCCCGAAGAAGGAACTTTCAGCGGGAAACGTGGGTTATATAATATCCGGAATAAAGACGTCGAAGGAGGTTAAGGTGGGAGACACCATCACTCATGTTTCCAGGCAATGTGAAAAGGCGATCGATGGTTTTGAGGAAGTAAAGCCGATGGTGTTTGCCGGAGTCTATCCCATCGAGACAGAAGATTTCGAGAACCTGCGTGCGTCACTTGAGAAACTGCAGCTGAACGACGCGTCGCTTACATTCCAGCCGGAATCATCAGCGGCACTCGGATTCGGATTCCGTTGCGGTTTCCTTGGTTTGCTCCACATGGAGATCATTCAGGAGCGTCTTGGGCGTGAATTCGACATGGACGTGATCACTACGGTTCCCAATGTATCTTATAAGGTATACGATAAAAAGGGAAATGTGACGGAGGTTCACAATCCTTCCGGATTGCCTGAAGCCACACTTATAGATCATATAGAGGAGCCGTACATACGCGCCACTATTATAACACAAGCAGACTATATCGGTCCGATAATGACCCTTTGTCTCGGTAAGAGAGGTGAACTTGTGAAACAGGAGTATATCTCTGGAAACCGTATGGAGATCACTTTCGACATGCCCCTCGGTGAAATTGTGATAGATTTTTATGACAAACTTAAGTCGATCTCGAAGGGGTATGCCTCTTTTGACTATCATCTGCATGATTTCCGGGAATCCAAGCTTGTGAAACTTGATATACTTCTTAACGGCGAAAGCGTAGATGCTCTCTCCACACTCACTCATGCCGACAATGCGGTGAGATTCGGCAGACGCATGTGTGAGAAGTTGAAGGAGCTGATTCCGCGTCAGCAGTTTGATATCGCTATCCAGGCGGCGATCGGAGCCAAGATTATAGCCAGGGAAACTATCAAGGCTGTCCGTAAGGACGTGACTGCAAAATGTTACGGCGGTGATATCTCTCGAAAAAGAAAGCTTCTCGAGAAGCAGAAGGCAGGCAAGAAGAGGATGAAGCAGATCGGGTCTGTAGAAGTGCCTCAGAAGGCTTTCCTTGCGGTTCTGAAACTGGATTAGGCTTGATTCGGTCTGATTAAACTTGATTAACAATTTAAACGTTAAATAGACAATGAGCAATTAGTAATTAGAAATTAGTAATTAGTAATTGCTCATTGATGTATAAATTATGAATTGCTTTAGTTTGAAATATTATTAAATCATCAACTTATAAAGTTATGAACATTGGTGACAAGATGCCCGATATTCTCGGGAAAGATGCTAATGGAAATGAAATCAAACTGTCTTCGTTTCCTGAAAACATGAAGTTTATCATATATTTCTATCCCAAGGACAACACTCCGGGATGCACGGCTGAGGCTATCAGTTTCAGGAATAATTACGACACTTTTCTGAAGATGGGTTATCAGGTGATCGGGGTGAGCAAGGATTCCGAACCGAGCCATAAAAAATTTATTGACAAACATTGCTTGCCGTTCCCTCTTGTCGCTGACACTGACACCTCTCTTTGCCAGGCTGCCGGAGTGTGGCAATTGAAGAAGATGGCTGGCAGGGAATATATGGGAATAGTGCGCACGACATTTGTATGTGACCATGACGGGACTGTCACGGATGTTGTCAACAAGGTGAACACGAAACTTGCCGGCGAACAGCTGTTCAAACTTCTTGACGGAAGAGGGGCGATCAATCCGAGCTGACAACCCCCGGGGAATATACGCCACTTGTATGGATTGTCGTGCCGATATGTCTGTATAAGTGGCGTTACTTTTTTATTATAGATCATACACCTTATTATTATAGATCTACACCTTATTATTATAGATCTACACCTTATTCTTGATTTGCTATGGCTAACGTGTTTTATACGGCGAGGAAGACACTAAGAAACCTCACTAATGGAGGAAATGTGTTATTAGTGGCAACCGGTCTTGCCTTATTGGTGGTGAATCTTCCGTTTCTTCATGATTTCTATAATTCATTGTGGACTCATGAAATGGCGTTGCAGATAGGGGATTTCAATCTGTTTAGCCATCATGGAGAGCCAATGAGCATCATGGCTTTTATAAACGATGCGCTAATGGCTGTGTTTTTCTTTTCTGTCGGATTGGAGATAAAGAGGGAGGTTCTTGTAGGGGAACTGTCTTCGTTCCGGCAAGCGCTTCTTCCGATAGTTGCGGCTATCGGTGGAATGGGTGTGCCCGTATTGATTTTTTTCATAATGGGGCATGACTCGGACTACATCGGAGGTGCAGCTGTTCCGATGGCAACCGACATAGCTTTTTCTTTGGGAGTGCTTGCCATGTTGGGCAGCCGGGTGCCGATAAGCCTTAAAATTTTTCTGACCACACTTGCGGTAGTCGACGACATTGGGGGTATTTTGGTCATAGCTATATTTTATAGCACCCATATAAATTATTGGATGCTGCTTGTCGCTGCAGTATTGCTTGGAATCCTTGCGTTAGGAGGGAGAATGTCGATACAAAGTAAGGTGTTTTATTTAGGAATCGGAGCCTTCATATGGTTCCTTTTCCTAAATGCAGGTATACATCCAACGATAGCCGGTGTGTTGATCGCTTTTTGTGTACCGGCGAAACCTGTGTATGCTCCGCGCAAATATGTGAAAACAATCAGACAGAACATCAGTTATTTCTCGCATGAGGATGAGGAACGGCTCACATCACGCACAATTCTGACTAAGGACCAGATGAACTGGCTGAAAGAGATAGAATCAGCATCAGACAAGGTGATTTCACCGTTGCAAGACATGGAGGATTCTCTCCATCCCGTAGTTAATTATATGATTGTGCCGCTGTTTGCATTTGCCAATGCCGGAATATATTTCGGTGATCTACAATTAAGCGCCCTTTTCAATGGGGTGGCTCCGGCTATTATTTTAGGATTGGTTTTGGGGAAGTTTCTCGGAATATTCCTATTCACGTGGATATGCATTAAATTGAAATGGGCGCCTATGCCTGAAGATTGCAATTATAAGCAATTGGCGGCCATATCAATGTTGGGTGGCATCGGCTTTACTGTGTCGCTCTTTATCGCCAACCTGTCGTTCGGTACAGGCGATCCCTATCTGTCGCAACTTCTCAACAATGCGAAACTCGGTATTCTCGTGGGCTCTTTCCTTGCGGGGTTCCTCGGATGGCTTTTCCTCTACCTCACACTTCCGAAACATCCCTCCGGACTGCAGGAATAAAAGTTGAATTAGGTTTATATTAATTTAATTTGTACCTTTGCGATACTGATTGGAGTAACATATGGACAATCCAAGGCTATATATTATTGCAGGTTGTAATGGAGCAGGGAAAACAACTGCTTCCATGACAGTGTTGCCTGATGTTTTAGATTGTCGGGAATTTGTAAATGCCGATGAAATAGCTAAAGGTTTATCTCCTTTTAATCCTGAGGAGGTAGCAATCGAGGCTGGTAAATTGATGCTTAACCGTATTGATTTTTTGATTTCACAGCATGTTACTTTTGCAATAGAAACCACACTTGCCACGAGAAGTTATAAAAAACTTGTCATCAGGGCTAAGGAGTGTGGATATACTGTTATTTTGCTGTTTTTTTGGTTGCCTTCTCCCGGAATGGCAGAAGAGCGTGTTGCTACCCGGGTGGCATCGGGTGGTCACAACATTCCAAAAGATATCATTCATAGACGTTATTGGGCGGGGATCCAAAATCTATTTGATATATTTGTGCCGATTGTAGATTTTTGGTCCATGTATGATAACAATGAGGATTCCAAAGTAATTGTTGAACGGAATATAATTGTTGATTCTGATAAATTTAATTCAATAAAAAATATATGTCAGAGCAGGAACAAATAAAATTGTTTGCGCAGATTAGAGAAGGGATTATAAAAGCGCAGCGTGAACTGTTTGAGCGTAAGGTAAAACTCGGTGAGACAGTGGTCGTGGCTGATGAGAATGGAATGCCTGTTCATATCAGTGCGGAAGAGGCTCTGCGTCGTCTGAATGCCAATAATCCTCAATGAAACAGTAAGGTTATTCAACTTTCGCATGCGAAAGTTGAAGTTTGGAGGTCTCCATTAGTCCTGTATGAAAAGACGAATAATATATTTCATAGGAATTGTAATGTCGGTTGTTGTGGTTGTCTCCTGTGGAGGAGGTAAGACAACAGACGGTGCCGGTAGTGTGATTAATCAGCGGCACGGAAATATCGTTGGCGATGAAGCTGATTCCAAGGTCTATATTCCTGAGATTCCTGATTCTATTGTTGATCCCGCCGGGAGATTGGAATATGCCGTGGTTCATTTTTGGGATCAATATCCTTTCTCATCTCAGGAAACTGCACAAGACACCATATTGCTTGAACAGTCATTTTCAAATTATATCTCCTTATTGGATGCTGTCGATAAATTAGTTAAAGATAGGTCAGTGGGTCGGTTTGTCACCAAGGCATTGATCAATAATGACGAGTCAAGTCAATTGGCGGATGATATAATAAGGAAATATCTTGATGAACCTAATTCTCCAATGAGAAATGAAGATCTCTTCATCGTTTTTCTTGGAAAGATGGTTTCGTCGGGAGATGTTCCGGAAGCGATCAGGCTTCGCGCAGACTACAGTTTGAAGCAGGCAATGAAAAATCGACCCGGCATGAAAGGTGCCGATTTCCCGGTTTTGACACTTTCAGGGGAAAGCTCCACTTTTATCAAGGAGTTGAAAGGGGATACCACTCTCGTAATGTTTTATGATCCGGACTGTGAACAATGTAAAGAAATATCAACCCAACTTTCGCGGACCCCTCTACCCGGGACATTAAAAATCTTTGCGATTGACGTGGCAGGAGACAAGGGTCTTTGGGAGAAAACCAAAAATTTATTTCCCGAAGATTGGAAAGTGGGTTACGCTGAAATATCATTGGAGGATGATGGGTTGTATACATTCCGCGCGCTCCCTACGTTTTATATTTTTTCACCCGACGGAAAAGTGATTTTGAAAGATCCGTCTCCTGATATGATTTTACAAAAGTGATAAGTTGTTAACAATAAATAGAATAGTTCTATTGTTTTATCGAAAAATTGAATTTTTTTGATAATTGTTGCAAATTTTCTTGCAAATACATATTTGATTGTTTAATTTTGCGATTGAAAACCACGCTGGTGTGTCTCTATATTTGGTGAGACACGGCGGGGTGGGGTTCAATACATATTGGAAAGCGTTTATCACGCGCTTTGTTTTTGGCTAATCTGAATCTCGCAAATTCACCAACTCTGCCAAGAAACATCGCAACGATAGATGCTCATGGGTATGTTATATTCCTTCTGCTGTTTTTCGTATAATCGGAAAACAGTAGAACTATATAATGGTATCGGCGTGGGTTTCTTCGTTGCTCGTTCTGACAGAGTAGGCAATGCGAGAGCCTTGATTAGCCGGACGAGCAACGGGTACAGACTCCCACGTTTTTCATTTTTTAACCTAATTATTTTAGATTCCGGAGGCATCCGGAAATCCCATGAGGGGAGTTCATAGGTCAAGTTGAAATGCACTGACCTCTATGGAAACGAAACTATCACTATCTGCTGTAAACAGACAATCGGACTTGCAGGTATTGTCTGGTGTGGATTATCCGTCATTTACATAGAGCAAAAAATGTCGCACAACCGGTAAGCTGAACCGGGTTGTGAGACTTGTCATGATTAATACCTGAATTAACGAATTAAAATACTTTTAATTAATTTTAAATTTACGAAGATGAGAAAATCTTATTTGCTCTATGCGATGGGAGCCGGGTTGGCGTTTTCCGCCTGTAGCTCCGAAGAGAATCTTCCGGAAAGCAATCCGGTTCTCGAGAAAGACAAATCTTTCTATGTGAACGTCGCTATCACAACAAATGCTGACATGGGAGGCACCCGTGCCAACAGTGCAGACTACAACGGAACAGGCAATCCTGATTTTGAGAAAGGTGAAGACTCAGAGTCTGTAGTAAACAATGCATATTTCGTGTTCTACGATGCCAATGGACTTGTCGTAGGTCAGCCTGTCGGTGTTTCCACACTCGGAGATGGTACAGCAGTTGATGAAACCGGAAATATTCTACGCAGTTACACATCTGTTGTCAGAGTGGATGTCAATCGTGGTGAATCTGCTCCTAAATTTGTGATGTGCTACTTGAACCCGGTTTCTACGGATGGTCTTGCAAGTTCGCTTCAGAGAGTGGAAACCATTACTCGTGAAGGTATCAAAGATGCAAAAGGGGCATTTGCTATGTCAAATTCCGTATATTATGCGAATAATGAAACCGGAACGTCATTGACTCGTGCTGTCGCTATAGGTGACGGGCAATTATTCGACTCTAAAGAGAAAGCTGAAGCTGCAGTAGGCAATAACCCGGATGCTGCCGCACGTGTGGTTATAAATGTAGAGCGTTATGCTGCTAAAGTTAAGTTCTCATTTGGCAAAGAGGATGTTGTCGAGGCATATACGCCTGCTGATGATAACGTGACCCTTACATTTGTTCCTGAAAAATGGGAAGTGAATGCTTTCGACAAGAAGACATTTGTAACAAAGGCATTCCGTGCTGACGATGGTCTCGGCAGTCCTGCTGGAACGAATATGTCTTATGGTCAGGTTGTTGACGAACTTGCGAGAGGTACGGGTTGGGCATGGAACGCTCCAATTAACAAAAGAAGCTACTGGGCATTCTCTCCGGCATATTACTCAAATGAGTATCCCTATAATGCTAACGATGTGAAAGGGAATGAAGATGCGTATGCTCTAAAATATCTGTCATACAATGAGATCGTTGCTGAATCCAACGAGCTTAATCCTTCAACAACGGAAACGGTGAAATATACCAATGAGACAACCGTATCCCGTGAAGGTCTTAACAGCTCCAATCCCGCTGCGGCTATAGCATCTGTTGTCCTTGCAGGTCATTATGAAGTGACAGTGGCAGGGGTGGCTCAAGCACTAACTCCTACTTTCTACACAGTAAGGAAAATGGAAAGCGATAAGCCTCTGGTTCTTTTTGATGCTAAGCTCCAGGATGGGAAAGTAACTTCCACAATTACGGGCACCAACACTATTATTGAGTACTTGGTAGATAAAGAATCGGCTCTTCTTGTCCGCACAGGTGAAGAGGGTAGCTATGAGTATACCCCTCTTACCAAAGATAATCTTGCATCTGTTTTCGACGCTCTTGAAGTTGTTCGACCCGTAGATGATGTTTTTGAAGGTTTGGGAGAATATGCTGCATCCCGCAAGGTGACTCTTCAGATTGGCGATCTTAATAAAGTAACAGCCGGCACAACTCTTTGCATCAACTTGGGCAACGGTCCTCAGGTGATCGGTAACAACGAAGGTGAAGTGTCTGTTCTCGAAGCAAACAAGGCTCTTGTGACTGCAGCCAGTTATGCAGATATGTATAACGAGGGTAAGGCTTACTTCAACATTCCAATCCGCCACCTCGGTTGGTATGCCGGAAATAATCCTAACGCCACATCTGAGTCAATTGATTATTCAGCTGCACGTGTAGGTGACTTCGGTCTCGTACGTAACCATGTCTACAACATCTTGGTCAACAGCATCAGCGGTCTTGCAACTGCTATCGCCAATCCTAATGATCCTATCGTTCCCCCTGTCGAAACCAAGGATTATTATGTGGCTTACCGTCTGAACATCCTTAACTGGGCAATCGTGCCTGTTCAGAAAGTCGACCTTTAATAATTCAACTTTTGCTTGCAAAAGTTGAGGGTTATGAGGTTAAAAGGTTAAAGGTTAATTTACAGTTGAGGAAAGATATCCGGCTTCCACGGATATTATGTATAAATATAACACTTTAACCCCTTTAAGTGAGCTGGCGAAACTTAAATTAATAAGTTTAAACAACTTTGTTGAAAATGATTTGGAGCCGGAATATTATTCAATCCGATTGTCCGGCTCCGGATCCATACATCATACCGATATTCCCAAATCGCTTTAACCGGTATGTCGTAAGCACAACTTAAACGGTCTGACCCTTGGCATGTAAGCCGCGTTGCGACGGCTGATTGCCATCTCGTCTCTCTTCCGATCCAGGCTATGGGGAGCTGATTACTCCCCATGGTCACCAATAATTTGAAAACAACATGATACGTCAACTTATTCATTCAGTCTCAGCAGGGACATTGCTCGCCTTTTGCGGCGTAGGGTTTGTCGGGTGCGGTATGGTCAACGAAGATCTCGAACCATGTACGGTGACATACAATATGAAATTTGTGTATGACTACAACATGCTATATGCCGACGCATTCCCTTCGAGCGGTGCGGGGGTATATGTATGGGGTTTTGATGAAGCCGGCAACTTCGTGTGGAGTGGTAATGACACTCATGAGGCGCTTTCGGCGCGAGATTTCAAGATGCCGCTTGAGATTGCTCCGGGAACCTACGAGTTTGTTGCATGGTGCGGATTGACTCCTGACGGACCGTTCAATCTTGCAACTTACACGCCGACATCGAAAGAAGAGCTTGAAGTTACATTGAGCACTTTGAACGGCAGCGACGGCACACAATATAGCGACAGGGATCTTCCCGGTCTTTATCATGGTTATCTCGAACCCACAAAATTTGTGTCTAAACCCACTGAGCATGTAACTCAGGATGTGACCATGTATCTTATGAAGGATACCAAGGTGGTGAGGGTGATGTTGCAGCATCTTGACGGTTCCCCGATAGAGCAACGCGATTTCTCAACGACGATAACTGATAATAACAGCCGGCTCGCCTGGAACAATGATGTCTTGCCGGGATCTAATTTCGAATACCGTCCCTGGTTCATAAATTATGGGCAGGTGGTTATGCCTGATCAACAGAGCACAAAGACAACAACTTCAGTAGCGACTCTCTTGTTTGAACTGACCACCAGCAGACTTATGGCTGATCATGAAGCCGTGCTGACCATACATAGAAATTGGGATGACCGCGACGTGGTAAGGATTCCATTGATCGACTATCTGTTGCTTGTCAAAGGTCATTATAACGAGGATATGTCTGATCAGGAATATCTTGACCGTATGAATGAGTTTAACATCGTGTTCTTTATTGACAAGAACAGCAACTGGTATACCGCATCAGGAATATTAATTAACAATTGGACTGTGGTCCCGCCACAATCTGAAGGAATTTAAGTAAGCCGAAAGATGATTACCATAATTAATAACAATAACAGACGGTTGCATCCACACCGGAAGGGTATGCCGAAGGTTTGTTTATCGGTGATGACATTCCTCGGATTCGTTCTCGGTGGATGCGGACTTGTCGATGATCCGGAGCCCGGGAAAGTTTATCCGGATGCTCCGGAAGGATACCTGTTGGGTCTATCTTTATCCGTTCACGACAATTCCGGAAATATGACCAGGGCTCCGTATGGTTCTTCAGATGATAACGGGCATGATCAATCGGCGTCGTATTTCCCGGATATGTATGAAAACGCTGTCAACGTTCATGATGTGGCGGTGTATATCTTTGCCGGAAAGGATGAAGATTATAAATTGATCTACAACAGTTCGGATGATAAAGACTTCCGGATAATTGGTTCCCCTCTGTCGGGTTATAACCTGTTGTCAAGAATTCCTTTCGGGAATTATGAACTTGACCTTACAGAATTGACTTCGACCTCAAAAGTGGGGTTAAGATTTGTGATTCTCGCTAATCAACATTTGGAATACTCCGAATCCAGCGGGAATTATGATTATCCCAAGGTGGCTGTGAATACGGATTATAAGGAAGCCATGAGCCAGATCTCTAAAGGTATCGGGACATTTACAATTCCTCAAGGCTGGAATCCCGGCAATACTGTTGCCGGAGAGCCACGCTACATACCGATGTACGGGAAGGCTGATTTCAGGGTCAACGCACTTGAATTTTATCATTCCGCATCATGGCAGCCTGTCAACCTTTCAGATATCTGGCTTCTCAGAGCAATGTCGAAAATTGAGATAAATGACAATATCAACAATGAGGAAGCGAAGGATGACCGCTATCCAAGAATTGAATCAGCGGTTCTTAGCTATGCTTATGGATCCGGGAATCTGATTCCTGCGGGTTATCTGGATTATCAAAACGGAAATCAGGTTGAGTTTGTGAACCTCGGATCGAATCAGACGGGTGGAACTTATGAAATGACTGCCGTCAGGGGCACCTATTATGGAAATGAGTATCCTGACGGAAGGAGGGTAAGGTTTATGAGAGGTTATTGCCCTGAGCAGATGATAATAGAAAACGGGATGCCTTCTGTCGAAATTGTCATCAAACCTACGGCTAATGCAAGTAAGGATGAATTTTCATATTATACCGTGCCTCTTTATGGCTATAATGGAGGAGTCTTCAATTGGGGTACAGGAAATCAGCTTCTCAGAAACCATATTTACAGAATAAGCGTGAACAGTGTCGGTACTCCCGCTGATATAACTGTCCAGGTCATGCCTTGGGAATCGGAAGAAATTGAATGGGATTATACACACAATCCCGGCTTTGCCGAAGGCGGAGAAATCCATTGGATTGAAGGTACTTATAACAGACTGGATACTGAAACTGCGAAAGTGTATGTAAATCCGATAGCCGATGGACCTGCCGTATGCTCATTCAACATGGTTCAACCTCAGGGAGCTACATGGACGGCATTCCTTATCGACACTGAAGGTGAGTCTCAGAATGCTTTCATGTTCGTTGATGAAGATAACCAAGAGATCCCAAATCCTACAGGCGATGTCGGAGGTGAAGTAAAATTGCGGATATTGCCCCGGAATCCGGCACAAACCGTCACAAATGCTGCTCGTCTGCAGGTGCTTGTGAAAACTTTGGATGGCAGGACTATAATTGCAGATCTCTGTAACGGGAAATATGGCAAGAATACATATTTTACAATTGTTCAATCAGGAACCGGAATTTAAAGAGAAAGAATCATGAGACTACATAAATTACTTTTGCGGTTAGTGACACCGGTGTGCATTTTTCTTGTTGCCGGATGCTCAGATTCATTCGAAGAGCATGGGGAGGAAAATGTGAACCGGGACGGTTATATCAATATCACGCTCCGCAGTTCCAGTCTGACAAGAGCTACTGAAGACGGAGTTGATAAATATAATGAAAACCTGATAGAGTCGGCTGTGCTGCTTCTGTATCCCGCCGACAATACTGCCGGCTCTCTTGATACATCAGTGCCCGCCGTGAGTCAGACTTTCACCGGACTTGATGCAAAATCAACAACCGTATTGCAGGTTGTGCTCTCAGATGCTAACAAGGCAACTTTGTTTGGCACAGACGGCACTAAACCGTGCCGGGCATACGTGTTTACAAATTTGCCCGCAGCTGTGTTGTCTGATATAAAAGCACATACTACCGCTGATGCCATTAAAAAAATGACAGTGACGTCTCCGTTTGAATCAAATGAAGTGCAGCAGTCGTTTGTTATGGATGGAACAGGAACCGTGTCACTTGCATCCGATGGGAAAAGTGCCGAGGGAAAGGTTGAAGTGAAGCGTGCGGCAGCTAAGGTCACTTTGGCGATAAGGGTTCCGGAAACTATTCAGAATGCTGAAGGAGAAGATGCAGTTGTCTGGTATTCGCAACTTGACAATATGAAGGCGTCAATAATAAATGGAGTAAAGACTTCTTTTGTTGTGCCGAATGCAGATCGTGTCAAAGCTGATGCTGACTATTACAGTATGCCGACCCAGGCAACGCAAGGTGACGGTCCCAGATCTATGGAGAAGCAGGAAGGTGTGTCTGAAACCGAGGGATTCCCATACGTGGTGAATATCCCTTTCTACACATACCCCAACTCTTGGAGCGAGGATGCCGAAGAGTCTCACCGTACCTTTATTACTTTGATGGTTCCTTGGAGGGAAGGTCAGGAAGGTGCTTACCGGACAAGCTATTATCAAGTTCCGATCAACCGGACAACTGATTTAGTGAGAAACGTATCTTATAAAATCAATCTTAATGTCGGGGTATTGGGAAGTTTCGTTCCCGATGAACCTTTCGAGATGACGGATTGTAGTTACACAGCAGTCAATTGGAGCGAAGAACCGATAGCTGTATCTATATCGGATTATAGATATCTTGTTGTAGATGAGGATTATTATGTAGTCAACAACGAACCCTCCATCTCCATACCTGTATATTCATCGCATCCGGTTACGGTAACAAATGTCACAGCTACTTATTATAGGTATGCTGTCACAAATCAGGGTAATGAGTATCCGGTTGTAATAACAGATGGAGTAAATACTGCGACCGGAGATTACTCTTCTAATAATGGCAGAACAATTTGGCAATGCAGCTATACTCCTAATTCTACCACTGATGCGAATGGTATTTTGAATTTGAATCATGAGATGATTCAATGGACTCCTTATCGTAGAACAAGTTATAACAATTATCGCGAAATTACGCAAGAACAGTTAGTGACATATGCTCCGTTGGAGACAAGTGCTTCGACACCAAATCTTTCGGAATATAAGATTGTTCATTTTAGACCCACTTCAAATGCTGAGTATTCACGCTTTGAGTTCCTAATCACGATTCAGCATACAGGTAATTCTAATTATAGCCAGACTATAAGGGTTGTACAGTATCCTGCTATGTATATAGAAACAAGACAGAATTATTACACTGGAAATTCAACTACTGCGGCAAATGGAAATATGTATGTTAATATGAATCAGAGGCAATTAACAAATGATGATGATTATAATTGGCTGACAGCTTATGGTTTATCTACTTCTACAAATGCGAATCCAAATCAGTATATCTTGACTATAAACAATCTAAATACAAGCGATTACATAATTGGAGATCCAAGAAGTCATGAATATACAAATTTAGGATTCTATAATACAACAACCCTCACAAGCACAGAAAACTTAAATAGTAATTGGTACAGGACACAAGATATGGATGGAGTAAGTAGAGGTTTAACATATTATTATCCTACTGACTCAGATAATTCAAAGATGTATTATGTGGCACCGAAAGTAAGAATTGCTTCTTCTTATGGAGTTGCTTATTCAATGACTTATGAATATGCTCAAAGAAGATGTGCTTCATATCAAGAGATGATGGCTCCCGCGGGAAGATGGAGAATTCCTACTGTTGGGGAAATCGAATATTTGATTTATCTATCAAATCAAGGTTACATTCCTGCTTTATTTAGTTCTAAAACGGACTATTGGAGTGCTCAGGGAATAATTAATACAGGAAAAATATCAAATGGTAAGTTGCCTCGACCTTCTGATTTAAAAGGATCTGCTTCTGTCCGGTGTGTGTATGACGAATGGTTTTGGGGAAATGATACTGTCCCCGGAACCGGCGACGCTGATGATCCGGCTTATATGAAGACTTACCCATTTACCTGGGGTGACAGGGAGATTGATTTTTCAACTACCCAGACACGGTCTTCCAATGTGAAGGGCGGTGCCAAGAGTGCCGCAAGACTTATTGATATAATCAGAACTAAATAATGAGGAGATGATTTTATGAATTTGAAATGTCTCAATAATATAATGGCTTACGCGGCATTGACTGTTTTGGGGGCTTGCTCCCAAAACGATATGCCGGCGTATAATATTCCGGGTGAAGATGACAACTCATTTACGGTTTCTGCTTCTCTTAATGTACCTCTGTTGGGTCAAGCACAAACAAGGTCGTTAGGTCAGACGCCGGAATATTCAAATCTCAAACTTTATGCAATAGAGTTTGAATGTGTCAATGCCGACGATCCTACACAAAATGTTATTTTGAATATTTATGACAATAAAGATGAGATCAGCAACGAACAGTTTGACGGCAATGACATTGTCACATTCAATATCCGGCTGAATAAGTCTGAACATCCCCGTATTCTTCATCTTGTTGCCGTGCCTAAAGGTATTGACCTTGAGATCGGTTACGGCACAGAGGCATACGTAATACCCAATCTCTACACCACTGGAAATAATGATGCCTATTGGAAAAGAATTGTGTTCACCGATGGATATGGAGTGCAAGGAGATTCCGAATGGCAGACTTCGGATGATGCGAAACGACTGCTTACGAATGTTCCGATGCTTCGTAATTTTGCTCAGATTTCAGTGGCGAATGAAGCTGATAATTTCGTGTTGACCGGATTTACGGTTATGAATATTGCCGACAGAGGTTCTGTGGCTCCCTGGAACTATTCTAAAGGTGAGTTTGCAGAATTTTTGAAAGGAAGTGAGATGAAATCTTATTTGGAAATTTCTTCTGAGGAAGGCGAAGGGTATCCCGGTTATCTTCCCGGAGGATATTCGTTGACAGATTTAAGCGCCGAAGGTATGACGTTCGACACCGATCCCAAGTACATTTACGAACGACCGTTCCCTCAAACCCATCTTGACAGGACTTTTGTGATTGTTAGCGGAAGATACGGCAATGATCAAACCGATACGTATTATAAGGTGGATCTTGGAAAATCAGAGGAGAATGGTGTGTTCTCCTACTACAACCTTTTGCGTAACATAAACTATCATATAACAATCAACAAAGTCGGAGTAAGCGGATATCCTACCCCTTCGGAAGCTGCCACCGGTGTGGTATATAACAATTTCTCGTTTGATGTGGATACGCAAAGGCTCACCAACATTTCAGATGGCAGCGATATCTTGTTTGTGAATTTCACATCGGCTGTCATCACCCGTCAGGATCAAACTGCAATAGAGTTTAAATACCGTTATAGGAAAGTTGGAAATTCAACAGACTATAACAATGATAATTTGAATTTTATCGGACTTGAGCCGGGTTCGGTTATCGAATCTGTCTCCACTCCTTCAGAAGATGACAAGTCGGGATGGAGAACAGTGAAGATAAAGACATTCAATCCTACAAACGATGTCAAGACCTAATCTTTTACATTGGTAGATCCTACGACAGGACTTGGAAGAACAATCACCCTGATACTCAGGAATCCGTGGCAACTTCTGAATCCGGAAGAATTTGCGGGCAGATTCTCATGGACATATCCTACAGAAGCACAGGCGACGGTACGCAGAGGAAAAGCCGGATATACTACAGGCAGATACCTGACTGTTTTCTTTAACCTTCCGGATGAATTGAACGAAGCGATGTTCCCATTGACCTTTACTGTGGAATCAGACCGCCAGGATATAGAGAATGACCCGATAGGCAACCTTCTTGTGACAAGCGGTTCATCCATGTTTGTGTCGGGCGCGACCCGAATCCAATATCTGAAGACGGTGACCTGGAGACAATATAATGAGGAGAAGACAAAAGAAAATCCTAACAACACTATTGTCGAATCAGACGGCAGGAAGATTCATCGCGTCCGTTGCAGGTTCCTCACCACAACATCCGTGCCAAGTGGAACATTGACAACAAATGTAAAGATCCGGAATCCTTATTTTGATGATATTCAAGTATCTTTTTTGAGAGAAACCGGAAGGAATTTCCCTGAAATCGAAGAACAATAATTCAATCTGACTAAAACATCAACTATATATGAAAAAATTTACAAAGATATTGGCAATGCTTACGTTCGCTGCCTTTTCATCGGTTACGATGGAGGCACAACAGGTGGGCATAAAGACCAACCTTCTCTATGACGCCACGGCATCGCCGAGCCTCGGTGTGGAGGTGGGTGTCGCACCGAAATGGACACTCGACGTCAGCGGCAGTCTCAACGGATGGGATGTCAACGGGCACAAGTGGAAACACTGGATGGTGCAGCCGGAAGCAAGATATTGGTTTTGCGAACGGTTTCAGGGTAATTTCGTAGCCGTGCATGCCATAGGGGGACAATTTAATTTCGGCAATATCGGCGGGTTGAAAAATTTTCTCGGCAACAACTTGTCGGAACTTAAAGATCATCGCTACCAAGGGTGGGGTGTAGGTGCCGGCATCGCGTATGGACATACATGGATTCTGGCTAAACACTGGAACCTTGAGGCGGAAATAGGTTTCGGCTGGATCTATACGCGCTTTGATAAGTTCCCTTGCGCGGAATGCGGCAGTAAAGAGCTTGACAATGCAGTGCATAATTACGTGGGCCCTACAAAAGCAGCCGTTAATCTTGTTTACATCTTTTAAATGAAACAGCGATGATTAGATATACATTAACAACTGGGATGCTGTTTGTCTGTGGATTGGTTTCGGCTTCTTCACCCCAATACAACACTTCAGACATAAGGATAGAAGGTCTTGAGGTGAAAAGAGACGGCAGTAGAATGAATGTGAATTGCAATATAGATGCGTCTTCATTAAAATTGAAGTCAAATCAGGAGGTCAATATAAATCCGGTTCTTACATCCGGCAACGACACCCTTTGCCTGGCACCGATAACTGTGGCAGGTCGCAACAGATTTTTTTTCCACGAAAGGAACAACGATCTGGATTCCGATTCCAAAGGGCTCTATCATAACGGAAAAGATGCTTCGAATATATCATACAGTGCATCTGTAGCTTACGAAGACTGGATGAACATTTCCAAACTTGGATTTATTCTTGACTGGAACGGTTGCTGCAATGCTCCGGTTATGAATGAGGAAATCGATTATGCGAATATCGATATGGGAGACAGAAATCTCACTGATCTTTTAGCGTTTGTAGAGCCAAAGGGCACAGGGGAGAAGTTGCGACATGTTGATGGCAGGGCATTTATTGATTTCCCTGTCAGCAAGACTATTATAAATGCAGACTATCGCAACAACGCAGTTGAGTTGGCAAAGATCTCGAATACAATAGACAATGTGAGGAAGGATAAGGATGTCACCATAACTTCCATTTCAATAAAGGGTTTTGCCTCTCCTGAAGGTTCCTATTCAAATAATGAACGCCTTGCACAAGGGAGAACACAGTCGCTTGTAAAATACGTTCATGACCTCTATAAATTCCCTGAGTCCGTCAAATTTATTTCGAGTTGGGAAGCGGAAGATTGGGATGGTTTGAAAAGTTATGTCGAGAAATCTGAAATACCGGCAAAAGAAGGTATCATCGACATCATAAACAGCGGATTGCAGCCGGATGAAAAAGAGGCTAAAATAAAATCGGCTTATCCGGCAGATTATAAATGGCTTCTTGCTAACGTTTTCCCGACATTGCGACATTCAGACTATGTGATTGAATACACAATAAAGGAATATACAGACGCCAACGAGATTATAGAGGTGATGCGCACGGATCCCTCAAAATTGAGTCTCGCCGAGATGTATTTCGCCGCTCAATCATCAGAACCGGGAAGCGATCTCTTTAATGAGATCTTTGAGACTGCCGCAAGGCTTCATCCTAAAGATGAAACCGCAAATCTTAATGCAGCCAATGCGTCCTTATCCCGTGGGGATACAGAAGCGGCGGCGAATTATCTTGCAAAAGCCGGCAGTTCCAATGAGGCTGTTTATGCCAAGGCTATGATGATGATCATGAATAAAGATTATGATGCAGCCCGATCGTTGCTTGAAGGAATAAGAGGTTTCGCTAAGGCTCAGGAACTGCTCGAAAGTCTTGAAAGTATTGCGCGGTCGCAGGATGGATATGGGAAAGTATCCCGCATTCAATAAATCAGATATTTAAGAACCTGTTTAAAATTTATTTTGTCTTGTTATTGAGGTCTTTGTCGGCATCTTTATGATATTTATTCAGTCATTAAAGAACCCCATAACTCCATCATAAATATCAAAAATCTGCTCGACAAATCCACTCAATTCCTTCGACAAATAAATTTAAACAATTTCAAAGAAACAAGTATAATCTTAATTTGGAAATTGTGAAATTTCCCGTTTAAACAATTAGTAGTAAGTAAGCAATGCCGATTGCTTGTGAAAGTAGCCGGTGTTATTGCCGTGGCGGTATCAGCCATGACAAAATGAAATTGTTTTCGTTAAAAAGACAATTTCAAAGGGATGTGGCTATGCTGCATCCCTTAATTTTTTTATAGTATAAAAAATGTTAGCACTCAGGATGATAAAATACTATTTTTTAGTATAATTATTGTAATTTTTCTTGCAATTTTTGATTAGATTGCTTAACTTTGCTTATGGAAACCACATCGGAATGTCTCGGCTTTACGATGACGTGGCGGGGTGGAATCCGGGATATAAAGAAAAGCATTTATCTGGAGCAATGTTTTTCATCACATCTGATTTCGCTCCCTGTCGTAAGGCATATATAAGGTAAAGCGAAAAAGTTTTGTGTGGAACATGCAACGGGTACAGACTCCCACGTTTTTCGTATTTACACCTATCAATAATTACATTAAGAATCCGGATGCATCCGGAAGACACATGAGAGGAGTCCATTGGTCAAATAGAAATGCACTGACCTTAATGGAAAAGAAATTTGCGCTTTGTTTAAAATTTAGACAATCGGATTTACAAAATTTTTCGGAGATGGATTATCTATCGTTCGAATAGAGTGAAATCCGACATGATCTATGTCATTGGATTGTGGTAATTGTCATATATTCAACTTTCGTATGTGAGAGTTGAGGGTTACTGTGAAGCTCAAATCCATTTTTTATAAATTTTATTCACATGAGCATGTGAATAAAAGCAGAATGTATACTGACATGGGAGAAGGTGATATTTCCCGGTTATGTTTAAGGAATTAGTAGTAAGTAGGCTATGCCGGTTGCTTGTGAAAGTCGTCGGTGTTAATTGCGTTGGCTGTGTCAGCGGCGCAAAAAAGAGATTGTCCTAAAAGACAATCTCACGGGGTGTCCTAAACGGCACCCTTTTTTTATTCGAGATCTTGTATGTTTGCAAGCTTATGCAAATGAGATTACGTAAAATGTATTTTATAAGTGGTGAATGTTGCATTTTTTGCGTGTTTTTATTAATTTCGGGGATTGATTATTAAATTCCACATCATGAAAAACAGTTTGATTCTTGCCGCGATGGCATTCGGAGTGTCTTTACCGGCGATGGGACAGGCACCCGTATCTAATGAGGAGGTGGTTGCCAAAATTATTGAGATAGGCACCACTGACAATAAGGTGATGCAGCATCTTGACGTGCTTAACAACCGTTTCGGAGGTCGTCCGATTGGATCTGACGCTTACGACAATGCAGGAGATTGGCTTATCAGGGAATATGGAAAGCTTGGCATCAAGGCATGGAAGGAGGAGGCGGGAGAAGTCCCTGTCGGTTTCAACAGAGGTCCTTGGTTCGGACAGCTTCATGCCGGAGAGGATGGAATGACACTTCATTTCGCAACTCCGTCATATACTTCAGGTACACACGGCGTTCAGAAAGGACATGTCTTGATAGAGCCCAAAGATATGAACCAGTTCAAACGCATGAAACACCGTTTGAAAGGTGCATGGGTCTTGATTTCCGGCACAAGTGTTAACGGCTGGCCTATTGATAAAAGTGCCAAGGGGGATTCCATTCGTGCGGCTGTCAGGGCGGAAAATGCAGTGATCGCCCATAAAAATGATTCTTTGATGAATGAGAACTGGGAGAAGGGTACAAAACACGAAATGCTTCCTTACAGGGAAGAACCGGCTCTTTTTTACAGGGAAATGCTTGATGCAGGGGTTCTTGGGTTTGTAAAAAGTGCTAAAGTCCCTATCCGCGCATTGTATGACAGGTCATTGGTGAACGATTCAACCACAACATTCGACAGCCTGCCGACAAGACCGGAGATCCTTCTTGATGAACACCAGTTTGCAAAGATTGAACAGATGGCAAAGGAGCGCAGGGATATCGAGCTTGAATTTGATATCAGGAATTTCTTCAAATTAGGACCTGTGAAATATCACAACATTATAGCTGAAATTCCCGGTACGGAATATCCTGACGAGTATGTGTTGGTGACAGGTCATCTCGATTCGTATGATGTGGCGACAGGTGGAATAGATTGCGGCACCGGAATAGGACCGATGCTCGAAACGGCGAGACTCCTTGCCTTGTCGGGAGCAAAGCCTAAGCGTACGATACGTTTTATTGCTTTTGCCGGAGAGGAATTCGGACTTTTAGGCTCAAAGGCGTATGTAAAAGACCACAAGGATGAACTCGCGAAGATATCGATGATGTTTAACAGGGATGGCGGTCCTACGCCTCCTGTTGGCATGAGTGTGCCTGCGGCGATGAAGGAAGATGTAGAAAAGGCTACAGCCCCCATCAAGAGAATAAATGACGAATATCCTTTTGAAGTGAGACTGGCGAAGCCGAGGGTGAAACCTACCGAAGCCGGTGGCACGGATGCTATGGTATTTTATGTGGAGGGTGTGCCGATCTACGGATTCAATGAGAGTGATTTCAAAGGCTATGATTTCAACTACGGAGAGATATGGCATACTGAAAGGGATTTGTTTAACAAACACATTCCCGAATATCAGGAATACACCGCCGTTGCAACTGCTCTCGGAGCTCTCGGTATCGCGAATCTCGACAATCAGCTTTCGAGAGAAGGAATGTTTATAGATGCCGACAAAGCAAAACAGACCAAAGGCAAAGGAAAGAAAAAGAAAAAATGAAGTGTTTTCTCAAGTCATTGGTTCAACTCTCGCTTATAGAAATCAGTCAAAAAATTCAATGCCAATAATAAACAGTTTCTGAGAGATGCCACCATCAGTGGCATCTCTATTTTTTATCCTCTTTCTAAAGAAAATATTCAAATATCGTTAGAAAGGGAAAATCAGACATTGAAGTCATTTATACTATTTGAGTAATTAAGACCCCGTTCCCCAATATTTTTGAGGGAAGGGGATCTAAAAAGTTCTATTTTTCCTTTTTTTTGTCTATATTTGCAAATAATCTAATAAATCTGAATCGATGGGAGAGTATCTTATAAATCTTGATACCGAAATATTTTTCTGGTTTAATTCAAGGAACAATCTGTTTTGGGATATAGCCATGAGAATGGCTACAGGCAAGTTGATATGGATAGGGATGTATTTGTCGTTGGTTTATGCCATATATAAAGCATATGGCTGGAAAACAATGCTCGTAATGGCGGCAATGTCAGGTCTTGCCGTGACCGCGGCAGATCAAATGACAGCCTCTGTGCTGAGGCCGATATTCGAACGTCTGAGGCCGGCTCATGTTGACAATCCCATTTCTCATCTGGTGCATATCGTAGACGGATATAGAAGCGGGGGGTTCAGTTTCCCTTCATGTCATGCCGCCAACACGTTTGCCCTCGCAACTCTGACATCGTTATTGTTCCGTCGTTGGAGATATACTGTGGCAATTGTGTTTTGGGCGATGCTCAACTGCTATTCGAGGATTTATCTTGGGGTTCACTATCCTGGAGATCTTCTTGCCGGCACCATAATCGGTTGTCTTTGCGGTGGGATTTTTTATGTGGCAGGGAGGCTGATTATCAGTTATTGGAATGGTTGCAAGATCCCCGGGGCTACAGACAGAAAGCGTGTGGCAAGCTTCAATGGCAAGAAGTATTACTATCGTCCGATAGATATCGTAATATTTGTCGAAACGATGACAGTTGTCTATATTCTTATCTGTGCAGCGTCAATTTTTATTTAGTATAAATACTCCTCCGCTTGCGAAAGTTGAAGGTCTCAAAAGAGGCTAAGAAGAGTAGTAATAAGTAAAAATACTAATTTGATAAAGAAGTGATTGAGAATAATGTCCCGCATGTGGGATCACCTGTAAGGATAGTTGTTGTCGGGGCAGGCAATCGTGCTCGCACCTATATGCACTATGTGAAGGCAAATCCCGGCAAAGCAAAATTAGTGGCAGTGGTCGAGCCTGATAAGGTTAGACGTGATTTCCTTGCAGATCAATTCGGAATTCCGGAGGAGATGCGGTTCTGTAACTGCAAGGAAGTTTTCTCCCTGCCGCGGCTCGCTGAAGCAGCGGTGATTTGTTCGCCGGAGAAGCTTCATTATGACCATTGCATGCTCGCTATCGAAGCCGGATATCATATCCTGCTGGAAAAGCCGATAGCCCAGACGTTGCAGGAATGTGAGGAAATTGCGCGGAAGGCAGATGAGAAACGCCTCAGGGTTTCGGTTTGCCACGTATTGCGTCACCATCCGCTTTTTGCCAAGATCAAGGAGCTGATCGACTCCGGCAAATACGGAGACATCATTTCTATAAGCCACATGGAGGAAGTGGGTATAGACCGCTACACACATAGTTTTGTTCGTGGAACGATGAACCGGGAGAGGGACAACAATCCCATGCTTCTCGCCAAGTGTTGTCATGATCTCGATTTTCTACTTTGGATCGTTGACGCCAGATGCAGAAAAGTTTCCTCTTTCGGGTCTCTGAGATGGTTCAGGGAGGAAAACGCTCCCGCAGGGAGTGCGCTGAGATGTGTAGACTGCCAGGTGGAGGGGGAATGTCCTTACTCGGCAATAGATCTCTATAAGCGGAGGCGTGACTGGATTGGTAGTTTTATCCCCGCCCCCGGCGAGATGATCGATGATGTCATCGACAGGGAACTTAAAGAGGGACGATTCGGAAGGTGTGTATACCGTTGTGACAATGATGTGGTCGACAATCAGGTTGTTGCCATCGAGATGGACAACGGGATGTTGATATCGCTTATTATAAATGCGTTTACTCAGTGCGACTGTCGCAATATCGAGATAAAGATGACCTTGGGCGAGATCTCCTGCTATGGAGATATGATAAAGGCAAGGCATTTCCGCTCACGGGAAATTTCCGCCTTCGATTTCTCTCATCTCGGCAAGATCCCTCATCACGGGGGAGCCGACATGGCAGTGATAGGCAATTTTATAGACTCATTGCTGAATCCGGAACTTCCTCTAATCTCTCCCCTGAAAATGGCTATTGAATCTCATCACGTGATATTTGAGGCGGAAAGAAGTCGTCATACAGGAAAAACTATAAAATTCAAAACCAACGATTGACAGCAGTTTAGTCTGTCGCTCTGTTACGTCATTACGTCAGGTGATAAAAAATAAGGGGTTGTGTCAGACACAACCCCTTGTTTTTTAGGAATCTCTAATTCAGTCGTTGGTGTAGAGATAATTTTTGATCTGTTCCGGCTGGAAGTTGCCGATGAAAGAAGCGTGGCGTTCAACTTCTGCCTGACCATATTTCACGTATACGTTCAATGATTTTCTGAACGCACCGTTTCTTTGAGTGTCTTCAAGAAGGAGGTAACCCATGATTATGTGACCAGCCATTTCCACGAGGCGACGCGCCATGAAGTCGTGGAACTGAGTGTTGTCTACGCCTAATACAGCCTGAACAGCGTCAGCATACTGCTGAGTCATGAATACGAGAGTGTTCTTTACAGCTTCGTCTTCAGCGCAAACCTCCATTGCCTCATATTCGCGGATCTTGTTGAGATATGTGCCGGTTGAGACGTGGCGGATGGCTGCCACTACCTGAAGCTGTGTGGTGCCTTCGTAGATAGATGTGATGCGTGCGTCGCGATAAAGGCGTTCGCAAGTGTAGTCTTTCATGAAGCCTGAACCACCATGAATCTGGATACAGTCGTAGGCGTTCTGGTTACAGTATTCAGAAGTCATACCTTTAGCGAGAGGGGTGAACGCATCCGCAAGGCGGCTATAGTATTTCTGCTCCTTCTTTTCTTCAACAGAAAGAGGACGCTCTTTTGCTATGTCATCGTAGATCTTATACATATCCACGAATCTTGAGCAAGCGTAGAGAAGAGCGCGGGAAGCATCAAGCTTAGCCTTCATTACAGAGAGGATCTCCGCTACAGCCGGGAAATTGATGATAGCCTTACCGAACTGCATACGCTCCTGTGCATAAGAGAGAGCCTCACGGTAAGCAGCCTCGCTGATACCTACAGACTGGGCTGCAATGCCGAGGCGGGCACCGTTCATAAGCGCCATCACATATTTGATAAGACCGAGGCGGGTGCTTCCGACGAGTTCTGCGGGAGCATCTTTGTAGACGAGCTCGCAGGTAGGGCTACCCTTGATACCCATTTTATTCTCGATGCGACGAACTGTCACACCGCCGTTGCGCTTGTCGTAGATGAACATTGAAAGACCGCGACCGTCTTTTGAACCTTCTTCGGAACGTGCAAGAACCAAATGGATGTCGCTGTCGCCGTTGGTGATGAAACGTTTCACACCATTGAGCACCCAGGAGCCATCTTCCTTCTTGGTGGCCTTGAGCATAACGGACTGAAGGTCGGAACCTGCGTCTGGTTCGGTGAGGTCCATAGACATGGTCTCGCCTTCGCAGACACGCGTGATATATTTTTTCTTCTGTTCTTCGTCGGCAAACTCATAGATGGTCTCTGCACAATCCTGAAGGCCCCAGAGGTTTTCAAAACCTGTGTCGGCACGGCTCACGATGTCGGCAGCCATGATGTAGGGGGTGATGGGGAAGTTGAGACCGCCGAAACGACGGGGCATCGACATGCCCATCAGACCTGCCTTGCGCACAGCGTCAAGATTGACCTTGGTGCCGTCGGCATACTCCACGTGGCCGTCAACTACCTTGGGACCCTGGTGGTCCACATCCTCGGCGTTGGGGGCGATGATGTCGCCGCAGATTTCGCCAACGATGTCGAGCACACGCTCGTAGTTGTCCATGGCATCCTCAAAGTCGAGGGGAGCGTAGTCATATTTCTGTGCATCGGTGTAGTCACGCTCCTTGAGCGCGACGATCTTCTCCATCAGCGGATGGGTCAGATGATGCTTGAGGTCGGGGTTGTCTGTATAGAAATTAGCCATGGCTAACGATTATTTGGAGTTTTTCTTGTAATACTTGATGAGTTTGGGCACGACATCCTCCATGTCGCCGGTGATTACATAGTCGGCGATGGTGTTGATGGGAGCATCGGGGTCATTGTTGATGGAGATAATGATAGAGCTTTCCTGCATGCCCGCGATGTGCTGTATCTGACCAGAGATACCGCAAGCTATGTAGAGCTTCGGACGCACTGTGACACCGGTCTGACCTATCTGACGTGCATGCTCGGTAAATCCGGCATCCACAGCGGCACGTGATGCGCCTACCTCGGCTCCGAGGGTTTCGGCGAGTTCGTGCAGAAGCTGGAAATTCTCCTTTGAGCCTACGCCGTAGCCGCCTGCCACGATGATGGGGGAGTTCTTGATGTTAATTTTAGACTTCTCGATGTGGCGGTCGATGATTTCCACTGCGAAGTCTGCGTCTGACACATATTTCTTGGGGTCGAGATTGATGACTTCGCCCTTGTGGTTGGGATCGAGAATCTCTTTCTTCATCACGCCCTCGCGCACTGTTGCCATCTGGGGACGGCACTCGGGGTTGACGATCGTAGCCACGATGTTACCGCCGAAAGCGGGGCGGATCTGATAGAGCAGGTCGGTGTATTCCTTGCCGGTCTTGGGGTCTTTGTGCGGACCGATTTCAAGCGATGTACAGTCGGCAGTCAGACCGCTGTGGAGGCATGATGACACGCGGGGACCGAGGTCACGGCCTATGCAGGTGGCGCCCATGAGGCATATCTGCGGCTCTATCTCCTTGAAGAGCTGGATGAGCACAGCTGCATGGGGGTTGCTGATGTAGGGGAAGAGACGCTTGTCCTCTACCTTGTACACTACATCGGCTCCGTAGGGGAATATCTGATTCTCTACACCGTCGAGCTTGTCGCCGATGACGAGAGCCTCGAGTTTGACACCGAGTTTCTTGGCGAGTTCACGTCCTTTGGTGAGGAGCTCCAAGCTGACATCGGCCACTTTGCCCTCATCAAACTCGCAATATACGATTAAGTTGTTTTTATCTGTCATGATGCAAATAGTCAAATGTGGGGATTATGATTAGCCGATAGTATGGTTGGTGATCAGCTCTTTGATGAGATCTTCTATCTGCTCGTCATTGTTGTCAAGACGGCGGCAGTCCTTGGCGGTAAATACCACGTTCTCGACGTTCTTCACCTTTGTGGGCGAGCCGGCGAGACCTATCTGCTCGGGATCGGCTTCAACGAAAGCTGCGCTCCACTCGTTGAGCTGGAGTTCGGGACGGTTCTTGACGAGTTCCTGTATTCTTTCGGGAAGTTTGCCGGTCTCGCTGGGTGAAGTGGCATATTTGTATTTCTGTACGCGGATAGCGTTGCGGGGACGGCAGTCGGCTGCGGTGCCGTTGACCGTAACTACGCAGGGCAGAGGTGCTTTCACAGTCTCAACACCATGTTCCAGACGGCGTTTGACAGTCACGTGACCGTTTGAAAGGTCTACGATTTCCTCAGCATAAGTTACCTGGGGTATGCCGAGTTTTTCGGCGATCTGGGGACCCACCTGGGCGGTGTCGCCGTCAATAGCCTGACGGCCGCCGAGTATGATATCATAGTTGCCGATTTTCTTGACTGCCTGAGCCAATGAATAGCTGGTGGCGAGAGTGTCGGCACCGCCGAGTGCACGGTCGGTAAGCACTATGCCGGTATCAGCTCCGCGGTAGATAGCCTCACGGATGATTTCGGCTGCACGGGGGAGACCCATTGTAAGCAATGTCACTGTAGAGCCTGGGTTGGCATCCTTCAGTCGGAGTGCCTGCTCCAGCGCGTTAAGGTCCTCGGGATTGAAGATGGCGGGCAGAGCCGCACGGTTGATGGTGCCATCTTCTTTCATTGCATCTTTGCCAACATTGCGGGTATCGGGCACCTGCTTTGCGAGCACAATGATGTTAAGACTCATAGTTAATGTTTCGGTTATATTTATGAATGAGGTATTTAGTCGTGTAGAGGTAAGGGCTACAGAGCCATATGACCCGATGCCTGACTCGGCACAAGCCGAGGTAGGCATTTCAAGCTACAAATTTAGTGACTTTTCCTGACAGTCATATGTTTTTTAACAAGAAAATTCAGCCACTTATAAGATTTATGAGACTCATAAGATTTATAAGACTTATGATGTCACCTGATATTGATACGCTTTAGAAGCTTATATGACGGCGCGATACCCATCTGTCCGGCACGGCTGAGATCGGCTACTCCGGCTTCGCGGTTGCCGAGCGACATGTAGGTGTAGCCGCGATTATAGAGGGCTTCGCCGAAATCGCTCCTCAGCTCCAAGGCGCGGGTGAAGGAGGCGAGTGCCGATGTGAGGTCGCCTGCCATGAGATATATGCACCCCTTGTTGTAGTAGGCGGCTGCCATGTCAGGGGCAAGCTCTATGGCTTTGTCGAGGTCGGCGAGTGCCGAGGCATAGGGGAGTATGCCCCGCTCGGCTGAATGCTCTGCCTTCTTGGTGCGGGCATAACTGCGCACCATGTATGCCACTGTGAAGTCAGGCACCAAGGCTATGGCACGGTCAAGGTCGCTGATCGCCTCGTCATAGTTATGTATGGTCATATAGTCCATGGCTCTGCCGAAGTAGTCGATGGCTCTCGGCTTGGCAGTAGTGGCAAGGAGCTCGTCGTAATGCTTGATGGAGTTGAAATGCTCCTGTATGAGTGCTTCGTCGTCAAGCGAAGGAACGTGGCATGTCACAAGCAGCAGATGGTTGAGCTCGTGGAGCTTGTTGATACTGCTGACCTGACGCACGAAGTCGTTGCCCTGGTTGAGTTCGCTGGTGGAGGTGTAGTAGCTTATAGCCATCATCGGCTCTGTGTCTATGCCGTCGGAGTGGTCTTGCACTCTCCCTCGGATGCTCTCGTTGTTATAGTCCTGGGCGAGAGCTGCCTCATTGGAGGCTTGTAGCAGGGTAGTGAAGCGGCGCGACACCTCCTCTTGGGTGGCTTCATCGGTGGCGTTGTTATCCTTTGATGGATTGCCCTCCGTCTTTTCGGGCATGATGTTGACCTTGCTTTTGGCAAGGGCGAGCGACTTGTCATAGTCGCGCTTGGCTTGTCGGCTGTCACCTTTTTCGCGGTAGATGTCGAAGCGGAGGAAATATGCCGCCGCGAAGTCGGGATACTGCTCTATCACCTTGTTGATGTCTTTGAGCGCGAGCTGGTAGTTGCCGATCTCCTTGTAGAGGATTGCTCGGTTATATAGCGAGCGGTAGTCCTCGCCTTTAAGCCCTATCACAGTGGTGAGGTCGCTGATGGCTTTGTTGTTGTCATGGACCTCGGCTCGCAGCAGGGCGCGGTTGTAGAGGGCGGTGGCATTGGTCGGTTCTAACTCCACGGCATAGTCGAGGTCAGCCATCGCGCCGAAATAGTCGTCCTGACGATAGCGTATGAGGGATCGGTTGACATACAGCCCTGCCATGCGCGGCTCAAGGAGCAGGGCTTGGTCTATATCTTTCATCGCCGATGCGAGGCTGTCGCGCCCCATATTGATGTCGGTGCGCATCAGGTAGCCGTTGATTGACTTGGAGTTGAGCTCCAGAGCCTTGTCGACATCAGCGAGGGCGGCTACGGTGTCTTGTTTTATCATCTCCATGCGGGCGCGGGCTATGTATCCGTCGCTGTGGCGCGGATATACTTTAAGCAGGTGGTTGAACACGTCGCTTGCTTCGTCATATCGTTCAACCGATGTCAGTGCCATCGCTTTGTTATATAGGATGCTGCGGTTGTCGGGCAGCTGCGTCAGTGCGCGGTCATAATCCTTGATGGCGTTGTCGGTGTCACCCATGTTCTGGTAAGCCACGCCGCGCACTTCGTAGGCATCGGTGATGAACGGGTTGCGCTCTATAGCCTCAGTGGCATCCTTGACCGCACCCTCGAAGTCCTCCAGATTAAACTTGGCTATCGCTCTCATGAAATAGGGCTGCGCGAGGTATGGTTTCGCCTCTATGACGCGGTTGAAATACTGTATAGCCACCATGTAATCATCAAAATACAGCGCATTCTGACCCACGCGGAGCATCTGGTCGGTGTTTATCTGGGATTTGGCGCAAAGTGACGTTAGCAGTGCCGCCAACGTTAGCAAGATGTATCGGTACATGATGCAAAGATAAGCATTATGGTTGATTATGACGGGATTATGAAAAATTTTAAACTGCTGGGCAATTTTTATGCCCAATATTTTGGCGATTCAAAAGATTATGTATAGCTTTGCAGAAATTATCAACGACTTTTGGCTGGAACTTTTCTACGGGATGTTTCCAGTTCAGCTGCTAAGATTTACAGGAAAGGTATCTGACGCTCCGCCCTTTAGAACTTGTTTTAAACTGCGTATCGAATTTTACTATTTACCCGATTTCTAAACGATAATATTAATATAAAACAGGGCGGCTCGTACGTCATAAAACCTCTTCATAATGCCAATCTCCATCGGCGATTCCAAGCAGTATCCCATCGTGAGCATACATTGTCGAAGGACTGTCATAGATACAGCCCCTGTGGCTCATTATCCACACAAGGATAAGTGCTCCGGGGCTTTATGACCATTATCTGAAACACTCCAAGTCATGCGAGGATAAACTTTTACCTTGTTTTGGGGATGTTAGCACCGGCATGGTCTCAGACCATAGTCCGAAACCGTGTCGGTGCTATAATGGTCTATAAATCCCTAATTTATGAAAATGGTGAGAAATTAGTTGCCCGAATATTTGCATAATCCACGATTAAACGTTAACTTTGCACTCGCAAACCACAAACGATATGGTTCCTTGACCGAGTGGTTAGGTAGCGGTCTGCAAAACCGTTTACAGCAGTTCGAATCTGCTAGGAACCTCCCGACAGCCAGGGGCTTTACTTCTGAAAGTAAAGCCCCTGGCTTCATTCATGCACCACCGATGAAGCGATTACCTGTATGCTGTAGGGACATGCCATGGCATGTCTACTAATACTCAGGCACTTGCAAATTAGACATGCCATGGCATGTCCCAATGCTGTTCACTTAAGCAAGTCAACATATACTTTGACGCGCCCCTTGTGGGCGCATCTCTCGATTAGCCGTTTACTCTGACCTTTGCAAATAAATTCAGGAGAGGATTGTGTTAACAACCGTTAATTCGCTGTCTTTGGTCTTG
>CAMTMX010000037.1 GCA_947073495.1 uncultured Porphyromonadaceae bacterium | reverse complement strand
CTTTGGCAGTCCGATTTAATTCGAGGTATGCTGATGTGCAAACCTCAAGAAAATTGGTCTTATGGAATCAGTCCCTGCGAAAATTGGCGGGTGTCAAGGATATCTCAGCTTGATTTTAACTTAAAAGTTACCGAACTATTGCTATAACTTTTCCCACAACTTTCACAAACGAAAGTTGAATTACAATAGTAGTTCAAATTCTATTTCTCCTTGATTTGTTCAGTTATCCCATCCTTGGATCGGATCGTGCGCGCAGCCAATACAAATTGTAGAGCAAGCCGGATCTTTGGTCGTTATCTGGTTGTAAAAACTGCACTGATGACCTGATATACAGATACGATAAATATTCCTGAATAGTAAAACCGCGGCAACAGAATAAGACGTTGCCGCGGTTTTTATTAATTATAAATTACATTTTCATGCCGACTGCATCGATGTGCGGTTTGCGAACGGGAGGGATGAGGATGTGCCCACCACCCATTTACCGCCGGGAAGCCAGGATATGACAAGACATGAAGCCCAGCAACTCATGAACGTGCAGACAGCGATCGCCGGAATCGCCGTGACAGAAGGCATCCCCATCTGTCCTTTCAATATTGTTGTCCACATTCCGAGCCAGAAGATATGGATCAGATACATTCCATAGCTGAGATCCGACAACTGAAGAATAACCCTTGGCGTCTCCGCTTTCTGAATGCAGGTAAAAAGTAGGAAAGCCCCGGTTGTAAGCATAAGACAGTTGATCGTGCAGAACGACCACCCTATCTCCAGAACCGGAGTCTCATGAAGCACTCCCGGCACCGCCTGAATATAGAACGACAGGATTGTCCAGACAGCTCCGACCACAGTCATGACACTTCCGATCGCCAAACGCTTGTTGCGACTCCAGTCAAGATGCACCCTGATGTAATGGGCAAGAACCAAATAGCCGAGATAACCTGAGAAATACCACAATGTATGGAACTCATTCCAGAAACATTGTCCCCATAATTCGCCGCACCAGCGGTTCAGGTACGGCATACAGGTAGACAATGCAAACAGCCATAGAAATATCCGCTCCTCTTTTGCCGACACTTTTACAAGCCATGGTGAAATCATTGGAATAAACAGATACAGGCCGATCAAAGGGTACATAAACCAGAGATGTCCTGCAAGAGTCGGAAAATTGAGCAACCCTCGCGAAAGATCATGCATCGAAGTGGCGCCGTCTATCTGATCCCACAGCATCGGAACAGTGCTGTAGAGAATTATAAAAATGAAAAACGGTGGCAAAATCCTCTTTGCCCTCCTGCGGTAAAACTCCACAGCGGACTGTCCCTCCTTCATCGGGACAAGAAGAAATGCCGACACAATCATAAATAGAGGAACCGACATTCTGGAGAATCCATCGTAGATGGAGACCCATAACCTGTCAGCCTCGGAAAGCAACAACGACTGTGGACCTGCCATATCGGTAGATCCGGGTGCGCCATAAAAATTCTCGGATGCATGCACAAGCATCACGAGAAAACAGGCAAACACCCTGATGTAATCAAGAAAAACAATTCGTTTCATGTATATGTATTATTTGATTTGATTAAGAAACAATTCACAAATTTAGTTATATAATGGGGGTTAAATGTAATGAATCTCGCCAAATGTGTATTCGAGTCCGGCAGATATTCACTCTATATTAATCAATGCAAAATTAAAGAATCATCTTCTTTTCGTCAATACTTAAAAATAACCATTCACCATTTCAGGGATTCTTATTTTAAACCTTTTTCACAAATATTCGTCATAATAGTGCTATAAGTAATCTACTGAATTTGAACCCTCGGTTTTTTAGTGTGAAGTATTGAGATATATTCTTTCACCAAAATTCCTAAAAATTTAGAATTAAAAATGAAAAAATTGCGGCTAATGCCGTTTGTATGCATTTCTTTGATCGGTGCCTCAGCATGGGCTGCTGACATAACCGGAAGAATCGCAGACGCAGATGGTGAACCTCTACCCGGCACAGCAGTGCAAATAGTTTCTCTTCCTGACACCATCAGGAAAGGTTATCAGATCGCCGGCGACAGTGGAGATTTCTCTTTCACAGGGCTTAACCCGGGCAAATATGTGCTTATCGCCCAAATGACAGGCATGGACGATGTCAGCCGTCACATCGAAATCAAGCAAGAAGATGAGAAAATAGATTTAGGGAAGATTACACTCCTTGATAATGCCGTCACTCTTAAAGAGGCAGTTGTCACTGCTGTCAAGGCTGCCGTCGTTGCAAAGCAAGACACCATTGAATTTAATGCAGATTCTTATCACACCTCACAAAACGCAACTGTCAACGACCTTTTGAAAAAGCTCCCGGGAGTTGAAGTCGGTTCCGATGGTGCAATTACTTCTAACGGCAAAAGTATCACTAAAATCCTAGTCAACGGCAAGGAATTTTTCGGTGATGATCCTCAAATGGCAACAAAAAATCTACCATCAAATATGGTGGATAAAGTCCAGGTTGTGGATCGCAAAAGCGATCTGGCACGTCTCACGGGAGTTGACGACGGTGAGGAAGAAACGGTAATCAACCTCACAGTCAAGAAAGACATGAACAATGGTTGGTTCGGTAATGTCAGCGGCGGTTATGGAACCGACGACCGTTACCAAGGCAGTTTCATCGTGAACAACTTTAGAAACGGCAACCAGATCACTCTGCTCGGAGGACTTAATAATATCAATGAAAATGGGTTCACCGACCGTGGTCGCGGCAGATTCAGTTCTTTTGGAGGAAACGGAGGTATCAACGTGGCACAAAGGCTTGGTTTGAATTTCAACGTAGGTAAAGATGAGGCTTTCAGAATCGGCGGCAATATATTGTACTCTCACTCCGACCGTAAATCCACAAGCAAAACCGCGACAGAATACATACTGGAAGATTCCACAAGTTATCAGAACGCTGGGTCAAAAAGCCGCGATAAAGGTCACAACCTTAATTCGGATTTCCGTATCCAATGGAAGATCGACCCCAACAATACAATTGAATTCCGTCCGAGATTGAGTTTGAACTTCCGCGAATCAACGCAAAACGACTCTTCAGTATTGTTTGCAGGCGACCCGCAGCGTACAAAAGTAAACAGGAATTTCAACTATCAGACCAACAAAGGGACAAGTGTTGAAACCGGGGGTAACTTTATTTATAATCATAAATTTCCCAATCATCCGGGTCGTTCAATAAGTTTTCAGGCTAAGTATTCTTTTTCCAATACACGTCAGAAAGCTATAACCTGGAGTGATATAGAATACTATCTTCTACATGATGAAGATGAATTGAACTATCGATTTATAGACAATCATACCTGGTCGAATTCTGCGGAGGGACGTCTGACATGGACAGAACCTTTAGGAAATGCTAAAAACGGTAATTTCCTTAATTTCGCTTACCGCATAAGATACCAGTGGAACAATGCTGACAAAATGACTTATGATCTTGGAGATCCATCCGATCCGTCAACTTTTATCCCGCCATTCCTTTCCGAAGTTCCGGCAGATGCCGTCTTTGAGGATGACTTGAGCAACAGCTTCAGAAATAAGTTTTTCACTCAGGAAGTTCAGGTGGGCTATAAGAAAGTCAGCAAGACTCTTAATCTTGATGCAGGAATATTGTTCTCTCCTTCAAGCTCCAAGAGCGAAGACCTCATAAACTCTGCCCGCAACATTCCGGAACGATGGGTGATGAATTTCTCCCCTTATGCAAATCTTAGATATAAATTTGGTGAAAGGTCTTCTATCCGTGCCACTTATCGTGCAAGGACTTCCCAGCCCTCAATGAGCCAGCTCCAACCGGTTGCCGATGTCTCCAACCCCCTTAACATAATCATAGGTAATCCTGATCTGAAACCAACATTCACCCAGAACATCGGATTCCATTTCAATGATTTCAGGATGTCGTCACAACAGTCGATTTTCCTTATGGCGAATGCATCTTTCGCTATGAATTCCGTGGTGTCTAAAACCGTGACCGATCGCGAAACAGGCGGTCGGACAACCACATACAGCAATGAAAACGGAAATTTCAATATTTTCGCCATGGGTATGATAACCCGCCCGTTCACCAACAGGAAATGGAGATTCAACGCCCGTATGCATTCAAGCTACAGGGAATCTCCGGGCTACATCAACGGAGAATTCAACAGAGCAAAAAATCTATCTCTTGCTCCTTCGGCAGGTCTGACATTCTCTTCCGATGTTTTTCAGATGAGTGTAAATCCAACATATTCATATAGCAACGCCACCAATTCCTTGTCTAAAAATTCCGGTAATGCATCAAATATGAATAGAACCATACATTCTTATGGATTCAATAGTGATGCCTCTCTCTATCTTCCTTTTGGACTTGAATTAACCACCGATCTCGCCTTCTCAAATGCCACCGGCTATTCGGAGGGATACGATTCCAAACAATGGCTATGGAACGCGCAGATATCATATTCCTTCCTTTCTGACAAATCTCTTACATTCTCTGTCAGAGCATATGACCTCCTTGGTCAGAAAAAGAACATAAGCAGGTCTGTAAGCGCTTATTCTATTGTGGATAGTGAATTTAATGATCTCACAAGGTATGTGATGTTTGGTCTGACTTGGAATTTCAATACTCTCAAGAAGAAAAACAAAGGTCCTAACGGAGAAGACATGTTTATGCCCGGTCCTCCTCCGGGGGGGCCCGGCAGAAGAGGCCCGGGAGGACACGGCGGTCGACGTTTTTAACTTTATTGCATAATATTTGTTAACACAGAGGAGTCTCATTATTTCTTGCGACTCCTCTGTCTATTTTCCAACAGTAAAACAATTAAATTTATGAGAAAACTTCCCCTATTTATAGTCGCCATGATTTTAGCCGCAACATCGTCGGCATGGAATGTGAAAGAAAAATATAACGGGCCCAAATATGTTACTACAGACACCGCCTGGCATGACGACATACTTCAAGGATATGAGGCGCGCTACGTGAATCAGGGTGAAGCTTTTGATGGTCCTTGCCGCTCAACAATTATCAGGAAACTATGTAAAGACAAATCGACCAAGGCATTTCTATATGTCCACGGATTTAACGATTATTTTTTCCAGTCCGAAATGGGACAACGTTTTGTCGACTCAGGGTATAACTTTTATGCGGTAGACCTCAGACGCTACGGTCGTAGCCGTGAACTCTGGCAATATCCTTTCAATATACGCGACCAAAAAGAATATTTCGCTGATATCGATTCCGCACTCTCTCAAATCAGAAAAGACGGAAACACCGACATCACTCTCGGCGGACACTCTACCGGTGGACTTACAGTGGCTTATTTCGGCGCAATGCGTGGGAAAGAGGTGGGAGTCAACAGAATTGTGACAGACAGTCCTTTTCTCGAATGGAACTATTCATCTTTCATGAGAAACATCGCAGTGCCTGTAGTGGGTTTCTTCGGGAAATTTTTCAAAAACGCAAAAATAAAACAGTCTCACTGTGATGGATATGCCTATAGCCTGTTGAAAGAATACTATGGAGAATGGACTTACAACACAGACTGGAAAATGATATACTCACCACCTGTCACCGCTTCATGGGTGAACGCCATTAATTCCGCACAAAGCAAATTGATGAGAAACGCAAAGAATATCTCTGTGCCGATTCTTGTGATGCACAGCAGCAGAAAAATCGACGGATGCAACTATACCCCGGACTTTCAGACAGGTGATGCTGTCCTTGACCCGGAGATGATTCAGAAACAAGGCATGAAACTTGGATCGGAAAGAGTGGTCTGCGCTATCGACAGCGGGCTTCACGACCTTATTCTAAGCAATGAGAGACCCCGGGAAACTGCATACGACTCGATCTTTAACTTTATCCGCAAATGGTAAGTCGTAAATACTTACATAATAAAAATTCTCTTCTCCTCACAACCTCATTAACTTAGAGAATGTTTGGAGTTGACTTATGTTAAGATTTAGAGAAGATTTTCGAGTAAATTTTGAGTATGAGAGATGGCGTTATGGGGTTCCATAATAACAGCACTAAAGCTCAAAACTGACCGAAAAGGACTTTAAAGATTTCATCAAGTTAAATTCAAACATTCTCTTAAACTTTCATAAGCGCAAGTCAAATTCCTTATTTACCCCTCACCTTAGTTTGCAAGTATGCACCTTTTTTAATACTTTTGCATAGTCACACAAACAGGTTTTCCAAAATATTTACGCAAAGTATGGAAAATAAGAAACCGGATAATCTCTGTATAGCAGAGAAAAGAGAGTTGCTATCTCTTCTCAATGAGATGAGGCAATTCACCTCTACCCGTTTTTCATCTGAAGAAATCCATAGATTCAGACAGATGATGCGGACTGCCATGCGTAAATCTTCTCATCCTCATGATTCTAAAGGATTACCCATATCAATAATGACTTTGAAATGGGCTATTCTTTTCGCACAAGCAATCGAACCGGACCATAATATTCTTCTTGCAATAGGATTATACCCTATGCTCAACTGCGGTCAGACAAGCATCCTCGACATTCGCAAAGAATGGGGAGAGGACGTGGCGGGATTGCTTACCGGACTGGCATCTGTCGACAAATTTTCAAGCAAGAACAATGCTGTGCACCAAGACAATTTCAGAGGATTGATGCTATCACTTGCCGACGACATACGAGTCATAATCATCATGATTGTGCGAAATCTCGTATTGATGCGCTCAATAAACCATCATCCTGATGAAGAATGGGTAAGGAACGTCGCTTTTGAAGCAAACTGTCTTTACGCACAGCTTGCCCATCGTCTCGGGCTTTATAAGATCAAAGGGGAACTTGAAGATCTTTCCCTGAAATATACGAACCGTGAGATCTATACTCAGATAGCCCATAAGCTCAACGAGACCAAAAGAAGCCGCGACGCCTATATCAAGTCGTTCATTGATCCTGTCAAGGAAAAACTTGAGGCGGCAGGGCTTAAATTTGACATCAAAGGGAGGACAAAATCCATTTCTTCAATCTGGAACAAGATGAAGAAACAGAAGGTAGACCTTCAAGGCATCTATGATCTTTTCGCAATCAGAGTCATCATCGACACTCCCAAAGATAAAGAAAAGAGCGATTGCTGGCTCGCATATTCCATTGTAGCGGATATGTATACAGCCAATCCGGCACGAATGAAAGACTGGATTTCAATTCCGAAAAGCAACGGATATGAAAGTCTCCACGCCACTGTGATGGGTCCAGGTTCCAAATGGGTGGAAGTGCAGTTCCGTACAAAACGCATGGATCTGGTAGCAGAAAAAGGTCTTGCCGCACACTGGAGATACAAAGGAGTCAAAAGCGACAGCACTGACCAATGGATGACAAATATCCGCGACATCCTGGAGACAGCCGAAAGCGGTCCGATGCAACTCATGAAAGACATGAAGATGGACCTCTACGGCAAGGAGGTGTTTGCTTTCACTCCTAAAGGCGACCTCTTCCGGATGGCGGCGGGGGCAACGGTGCTCGACTTCGCTTTCCTTATCCATACAAATGTCGGGGCACATTGCACCGGTGCCATTGTCAACGGTCAACACCGTAAGATAACTTACCGTATTAGCAATGGCGACACCGTAGAGATCCTGACTTCAAACAATCAGACCCCGAAAGCTGACTGGCTTAACATCGTTGTCAGCACCAAGGCAAGAAACAAAATAAAACAAAGCCTGAACGAAGAGTTGCAACGCAGAGCCGACCTCGGGAAAGAGATGCTTGAAAGACGCGCGAAAAACCGAAAGATTGAAATTGATGAGGCAATTCTCATGAAGCTTATCGGCAAAGCAGGCTATAAGTATGCCAATGAGTTTTTCGCAGACATGGCTGACGAGAAAATCGATCCCGGTAAATTTCTCTCGACCTATGCGGATGAGACAGCTGTGAAAAATGAAGGTCCCAGGATTTCTGCTGAAGAATATCAATTGCAGAGAACTGAAGAAAAAGACAGCAATAATGAAGTACTTAAGATCGGTGAAAAAACAATCAATGGCCTGAGTTACAAGTTTGCAAAATGTTGCGCTCCGATCTATGGAGACGAGGTGTTCGGATTTATCAGTGCCGACGGAACCGTGAAAATTCACAGGTGTGATTGTCCGAATGCCGCCAATATTCGTGAACGCTATCCTTACAGGATCATAAAGGCAGACTGGAGCGGGAAAGAAGGGGATCTGCTTCCTGCATCTCTCCGCATAATCGGAAACGACGATATCAGCATTCTTGCAAACATCACATCAATTATTTCCAAAGAAACGGGAGTCCGTCTCAGGAATGTGACTGTAGACAGTCATGACGGAATATTCCAGGGAACGATCGTGGTTGCGGTTTCCGACCAGCGCCAGTTGTCATCTCTTCTTAAAAAACTAAAGACCGTAAAAGGGGTAAAAGACATTCAAAGATTATGAAATTTAGACAGATATCTATTTCGATACTGACCGCGGCAACTTTTATGACGGTTTCTTGCAATAGTCATAAAAAATCGGATGCCGAAGTGGAACGGGAAAACTGGCTCTATAGCCTGAACGATTCCATCACAAAATATCAGAAACGGATAGAGACGGCAGACAGTGAACTGAAGACGATCCACGATGAAATCGGGAATATGATTGTAAATTTTGATCATGTGTCTAATCCCCGTCTTGTCGAAGGGTATTATATCTACAAAGGGTGGGACAAAAGATATCCTTTGTCCAAGACCGGCATAGTGGCAAGAATCACTCAAAACGAAGGGTTTGAACTTATTGCCTCTCTCTCTGGCGGTCATTTCAATCAGATTAGCGTCAACGCCGGCAATGAGAATGTAGAGAGTTCTGTCGTGGCTCATGATCAGGCTTTAAACTACCGCACAAGTTCCTTGAATACGGTGTGTTTCTATGGATCGGCGGCAGACTCTATCGGAGATCTGATTTCAAAAAATGTCTCGCAATCTGTCACATTGACATTTTTAAACGGGACCAAGACAGGCTCATTTACTATTCCTGATGATCAAAAGGAAATGATAGCAGCTACATGGCAATTGTTTTCGGCTCAGCGTAATGCTCATCATCTGGAAGGTGAAATACCAATGTTGTCGCGCAGGATCGACGCCTGCCGCCGTATGCTTGAGGCAAATGACTCCACTTTGAACAAATAAGCACACCTCACTTTAATATTTCTACAAACAATAAAATTTTATCAACCCAAAATATAAATTGTATGGATTTAAATGCAAAAGATCTCGAGATCCTGACTGCCAAAGGAATCTCCGAAGAGAAACTCGCGGAAGAACTCAAAATGCTTGCCGACGGGTTCCCTTATCTCAAAATTGAGGCACCCGCCACACCCGGTCACGGCATTTCCGTCCTGTCTCCCGAAATGGAAATACAGGCAGACAATATGTGGAAGGAATATTTGAAAGCCGGAGGCAAGGTATTGAAGATGGTGCCTGCAAGCGGTGCCGCATCAAGAATGTTCAAAGATCTCTTCGCTTTCGCAAACGGCAAAAAAGACAAGCCGGACAATGACTTCATGAAGAAATTTTTTGATGAAATCGAAAAGTTTGCATTTTTTCCACAATTGAATTTTGTCTGCCTTTCCCTATATGGCTTGAGCATAGATTCCCTTATCAAGGAAAAACGGTATAAGGATATAGTGACTGCACTGATAACCAAGGATGGAATGAACTATGGTCAGCTTCCTAAAGCTCTCCTTCAATTCCATAAAGTGCCCGGCACATCTCGCACTGCAATTGAGGAACATCTTGCAGAAGGTGCTCAATACGCTTCCGGCAAAGACGGCAAGGTGCGTGTACACTTCACTGTCAGCGAAGACCATCTCCCTCTTGTCATGATGAAATTCGAGGAGAGTAAAGGTAGACTTGAACATGAGTATGAGGTGGAATATGAGCTCTCTACAAGCCTTCAGAAACCGGCTACCGACACTGTGGCGTCCAATATGGACGGCACACCTTATCGCGAGAACGGTGGTCTTTTCTTCCGTCCCGGAGGTCATGGCGCATTGATCGAAAATCTCAACGACCTTGATGCGGATGTAATTTTCATCAAAAATATCGATAATGTAGTGCCTGACACCCGTCGCGAGGATACTCTTAAATATAAGAAGATTATCGGCGGTGTGCTTGTCGGGGTAAAACAAAAGGCAGACGATTATTGCAAGACACTTTCAAAGGGCACTCCCTCCGATGAAGAGCTTGCTGAAATGCTCGATTTCCTTCACAAAGTGCTTTGTATCACAAACGACGGAACCGACAACATGAGTGCAGATGAAAAGGCTGCTTATATCTATGGCAAGCTCAACCGTCCTTTCAGGGTGTGCGGCATGGTGAAAAATGAGGGTGAGCCCGGCGGTGGTCCGTTCCTCGCATACAATCCCGACGGCACTGTAAGTCCTCAGATTCTTGAATCGACCCAGATCGATCCTAAGAACAAGGAGGCTCAAAAGATGCTGAAAGAGTCTACCCATTTCAATCCGGTTGATCTTGTTGTCTGTACAAAAGATTGGAAAGGGAACAAATTCAATCTTCCTGACTTCGTTGACAAGGCTACAGGCTTTATCTCGATCAAGAGCCGTGAAGGTGTCGAGATCAAGGCTCTCGAGCTTCCCGGTCTGTGGAATGGAGCTATGAGCGACTGGAACACTATCCTTGTGGAAGTGCCTGTCAGCACATTCAATCCGGTGAAGACTGTAAACGATCTTCTCCGTCCCGCTCATCAGTGATTACAGGATTCAACTTTCGCCTGCGAAAGTTGAGGGTTATAAGGTTATAGGGTTAAAGGTTAACAACCAACTTGAAGTCGATTCATTTACCTTATATCCATCAAACTCAAGTTTATCAGGCAAGAATGGAAATTCTGATATAAAAACCAAGGGCAATGCATTGTGCATTGCCCTCTTTTGTTACAAATGTTTTGATAATTTCACACGTAAGTGCCCCGGAATCGTGGAAGGGCACATTTCGATGGATTTAATCGTGATTGTAGACTTTTGAAGCAGCTTCACAATACCATCTTACAAATTTAGATACTATATGTTTCATAATACATAAGTTTTAATGGCTCAAAAAAGAAACCATGTTATTAAATTATGTTTTACAACATATATAACGTCTGAATCCAAATATTGTTTCATCCTCCCTCGATTTTAACAATCCGATTAAATAGAAGTTTCTTTGGAAAGTAACCGGATTCTCAATCGAAATATCTGTCAATCAAGCAGACCGGGGCAATTGATGAGCAACAGCTCGACTTCCCCTCCCTTGTCTTTACCGAGTGCATATATTTCATCCGGATTATCCGGAGACAATGCGATAGCCATAATTTCCTTATCTGTATGATATCTCCTGAGTGCATTTCCATTCCAATCCCAAACAGAAATATCGGTAAATGCTTCCGTATCACGAGAATCATTATAGACAGCTACTATTCGGCTATCGGTTGAGGCAATCGCTCCAAAACCTTTTATATTTAAATTCTTATAAATAAACCTACTGGTATCTCCTTTTGTTTCAATTTCTATATCATAAACGAAAGGATAATAGTATTTGACGCCTTTAAGACTGATTTCTATATCATCGATATCAAAAGTTTCTATTATAAGACCTTCCCCCGAAACGGCTATCATTTTTTTTGCATCAGGAGAGAAGTGTACTTTCCTTTCATAATAAGGCTTTTCAGTCATCGGATGCTCTACAATAACAGGTAAGTCTGTATAGACATTTCCAAGTTTGTCTCCGTTTTTTATTCGCATCCCCAATGGCATATAATATTCAACAAATACTTTCATGAATATCTTTCCATCAGGCATCCTGCGTATATCCCTGGGTGAAAATTTATCCAATTTGCCCAAATCGAGATGTTCAATAGATATGCATTTCCAGTCCTTGTCATATTTTTTGACATCGTGCGTATATAAGTCTTGAACAGTTATACCATTATTATCTATATAAAATGTACCCGGCACAATCATATCATCCGGTCCTTGACCTTTATTGACATAATGTCCCAACGATTTGCCCGTTTTCCTATTGTATGTATGAAACAATTTACCATCAACTTCACCAGTCAAGGTTAAAAGAGAGTCTGATACGCTTAATCCAAACCCTAATGGAAGGACTTCGTCTGGATAACTTAATACAGTCACTTTTGCATCTGCCATACTTCCGAAAACAGGTGCCGAAAAATTTTGTGTTCCCTTACATCCTGAAAAGATAATTACAGCAACTATCACAAAAAATAATCTTATCATACACAAAAAAAATAAATAATTAACAAGAATTTTAAAGACAAAAGAATAACAAATAGAATGCAACCTCGCAAAGCGATGTCCATACATCACATCATACGCACATTATAACACATCACTATAGAAAACCCGTCAGTCAAGCAGCCCGGGACAGTTGATGAGCAACAGCTCATCTTCCCCACCTTTGTCCTTACCGAGTGCATATATTTCATCAGGATTATCCGGTGATAATGCAATAGCTTCTAAAATTTTATTTGTATGATAACGCCTTAGCGCCTTTCCATTCCAATCCCAGACTGTAATGTCTGTATAGGCTCCAAAATCATAAGTGCCATTATATACAGCGACTATACGATTGTCGTTTGACGCCAAAGCCCCGATACCATTTATATTTGATCCCTTACGATCAAATACATTATTATCACCTTCTTTTCTAACAATTACATTGGATTCGAAAGGATAATAAAATTTAACTGCATTTGGACGGATTTCTATATCATCGATATCGAAGGTTTCAATTATAAGTCCTTCTCGCGAAACAGCTACCATTTTCTTTGCATCAGGTGAGAAATGATACCTTCTTCCATATTCAGGCTTTCCTGTCATTGCATTGTCTACAATCACAGGTAATTTAGTGTAAACATTTCCATATCGGTCACCATCTTTTATTTGCATCCCTAATGGCATGGTATACTCAATAAACACATCCACAAAGACTTTACCATCGGGCATAGGTCTGACATTCCTGGGTGAAAATTTTTCCATTTTTCCACAATCGTCAATTATTGTGGAAACGCATTTCCAGTCTTTGTCAAATCGTTTGATTGCCTGGGTTGCCATATCCTTAACCACAATCTCATTTCCAACCAAATAAAACAAACCCGGCATTATCATGTCATCAGGTCCTTGCCCGTTGTTAACATAATTACCTGTAGGTTTGCCGGTTTTCCGGTCGTAAGTATGAAACAATTTACCATCAAGATGACCGGACAGGATTATAAGTGAATCAGAAACTTTCATATCATAAGTCTTCGGCAAAACCTCATCTGAAGCACTCAACACCGTAACCATAGCATCCGTTTTGCTTTTGAAAACTGGTGCTGAAAATTTCTGAGTCACATTACATCCGATCAGCATAATGATTGCCAAAAAAGCGATAACAAATCTGATCATAACGCACTAATTTTATGTATATTAATCAATCCACGTCAACAATCTGAAAAAGCTACCTCTACATTTTGTGCATATTCCACGATAAGAAGTGGCATATCCATTCCAAGTTTCCCTACTGTAGTATCTTGCTCCACATTTTGTACATTCCACACCACATGACCCATAATCTCCGATGGAGTGCGATGGTATGTGTCTTTATGCACAGGCTTTAGCGACGTCGGGAAAGATACAACAGACCCTATCGGGTTTTCTATAATTTCGCTTGCTTGCTTATCGTGACACGAAGAAAGTAAAATTATAATGATGAGAAACGCCCCAAATTCCGACAATACTCCACGCGCATGACGACTCATGCAATTAAACAACCTATATCCGATATATGAATCGGAAATTTCTCTAATATTTACGGCTGATTTGAGTTTCATGGTGTGGTTTTGAGTGACATCTATGAATAAAGCAAGAATGACTTATAATTTCATCTTGATATACATTTAACGATTTTTCTATCCTTTTATTATAATTTCAAAAAAATAATCAAACAAATGAATACACAAATTAATATTAAAAGGCATTCTTGACTCGTCAGATACTATTTAGTTTTTTTCTTAGAAAATCCATAAAAAAACACCTTACTCATACAATAAACTGATAATTATTCCGTATTTTATGTACGATTATTGTATTTGCACTGTGTTTTATTCATGGTATTAGAATTTAATGCTATTGAAGAGCGTGATTGTGAAACCCCGCTCTTTTTTTTTACCCTTTTATTTGCTAACTTCGCGTTATGTTTGCAAAACGTACCCTTTTTCTAATAATCGCCCTTTTGTCAGTATCTGCCTCCTTTTCCCAGAACGGCAGACCGGGGCAACCCTCACGTAGAGGAAACGACAGCAGAAGAGGTAATGACACCCAAGAGATTACAACTTCTGCGACAGACACTGTCAAACCGGGCAGCGCCTGGACTCTGACATTCCCGCTTGGAGACCATGTGGAATCTACAATCGACACGCTGACATATAATTACCAACGAACCGCAATTCCATCTATGGTGACCGACGCATACGCCACCACCGGAAACCTCGGAGCCGAAGGCATTAACATGATATATTTTAACCGCCCGAGAAGAGCCACCTTCTTTTTTAAGGATGCACTCGACGCATGGTTGCCTTCTTTCAAAAAACAGAAATTTTACAACGTCTACGTTCCCACAACCATAATGTCTTACGGGTTCGCAGGCAATAAACTGACCCACCAGGACCGCCTGCAGGTCGATTTCGCAGGCAACGTGAACCGACGTATAGGCATAGGAGGTACTCTCGACTACATTTACTCAAAGGGAGCTTACGAGGCTCAGGCGACAAAAGACTTCGCATACAGCCTTTCTACATACTATATGGGCGACAGGTATGAGCTACAGGCATTCTACAATCATTACAACTTTCTCAACAAGGAGAACGGCGGTATAACAGATGACCTCTATATCACTGATCCGGCTCAATTACAAGGCGGTGTGAACAAGATTGATTCTAAAAGCATACCAACCCGCCTGAATGCCGCACATTCAAGAATAAACGGTGACCAACTGTTTATGACCCATGCCTTCAAAGTGGGGTTCTGGAAAACAGAACAGGTGAACGATACTCTCACACGTGAAGTATACGTGCCCATGACAAGGTTTATCTATTCGTTCGATCTCCAGCACACCCGCCACTTCTTTATCAACACAAACTCCTCGCAGGCAAGAGATTTCTGGACCAATTTCTACATCGACCCTAATGAGACCAGAGACAACACCTACCTCACTCAAATGACCAACTCTTTTGGAATCGAGCTTATCGAAGGCTTTCAGAAATGGGCGAAATTTGGTTTGTCGGCATTCATCTCCTATCAGACACAAAAATACAAGCAAGCTCCATACTTCTACACCCCGCAGCTCACAGAATCCGAAATAGAGCAACTCACCCCCCTTCCCGCAAGCATACATGTGCCGAACACGACTACACGAAACATGCTTTGGGTTGGAGGCAGGCTACAGAAGGATAAAGGTTCTTTGCTTCGTTATGCCGCCAACGTAAGATTCGGTCTTGTCGGCGATGTGATCGGTGACCTTGAGCTTGACGGACAGCTTTCCACCAAATTTAAACTATTTGGTGATTCCGTGAAAATCGCCGCGAATGCTGAATTCCGTAACGTGGCGCAACCTTATCTGCTCCAAAACTATATGTCGAACCATTTTGCATGGTCAAATGATTTCGGTAAAACACGCACCTACAAAGTTGCCGGAGAATTGCTTATTCCTTGGACAAAGACAACATTAAGTGCCGGAGTCGAAAATATCCAGAACTATGTCTTCTTCAACTCGTCTTCCCTTCCTGAACAGGATGGTGGGAATGTTCAGGTTTTTTCCGCAAGACTTGATCAAAAATTTAAAGTTGGGATTCTAAACTGGAACAATACCCTTTATTATCAGAAAAGTTCCAACGAGAATGTGCTTCCTTTGCCACAGTTCACAATCTATAGCAACCTGTTTATCAACTTCACCGCCTTCAGGGTGCTCAATCTACAGATCGGGGTAGACTGCGATTACTACACGAGCTATAAGGGACTGAACTACCAACCTGCCACCATGAGTTTCCATACTCAAGGCGATGATAAGATCAAAGTCGGGAACTATCCTTTCTGCAATGCATACTTCACCGCACGTCTATACCGCACAAGATTCTATGTGCTTTGGAGCCATGTCAACCAGGGATGGTTTTCAAAAGACAGTTTCCTTCTTCCTCACTACCCCATGAATCCAAGAAGATTGGAAATGGGACTATCAGTTGATTTCGCCAATTGATAAAAACAACTCTTGTGAAAATGAAGACTCTTCGACCTAAATACGGGCAGACAATCATTTATGTGATTCTATTGGTGGTTGCATTCATAGCGATGACCATGGCCAGAAGATGCACATCAATATCTCCTCTTCCGGAAATCACACAAAGCAAATCTTTAGGAGACACTATAGACGTGGCGATCCTTTATGGACCTACAAGCTATTATTTATATTCCGATACTTTGGGGGGAATAAATCTTGACATGCTTCAAGCTTTCGGGAAAGAGACCGCCTCCCCTTTGAAATTCTGGCCTATTGTCAACCTTCATGATGCCTTGACAAGGCTTGAAAACGGGAAATATGATATGCTTGCATCCCTACCGTCAGACAATTCCGTGAAACAACGCTTCCTCACCACCCGAAGTGTATTTCTTGACCGCATGGTTTTGATACAGCTCTCCGACACCTCCGGCAACACCCCTATCCATTCCGCCCTCGAACTATCGGGAAAGACCATACACATCCAGCAGGATTCTCCAGCTGCAATGAGAATATCAAATCTTTCCAATGAAATCGGCGATTCAATTTATATAAAGGCTGAACAAGATATGTCGGAAGAATATCTGTGCATGCTTGTTGCAACAGGGAAAGTACCCCTCGCCGTAGTCAATGAGAAAATTGCAAATAAAATGCAATCACAATACCCGAGACTATCCTACGACAATCCTGTGAGTTTCACCCAGTTTCAAGTATGGCTTATAAATAAGGACGACACTCTCCTACTCCATAAGGCAAACAACTGGCTGGATGAGTTCCAATCGAAACCCGATTACCGTCAACTTATAGAAAAATACTGAATCATTTAAAATTGACATTCCTTAAACAATTTAAATAAATCTGATATTATGAAAATTCCAAAAATCAATCTTCTTGTAAAAATCTTGATTGCAATTGGATTAGGCATTCTTGCGGGACAATTCTTCCCTATCTGGTTGGGACGTCTTTTCGCAACTTTCAATGCAATATTCAGCCAATTCCTTGGATTTCTCATTCCTCTCATCATCTTAGGATTTGTTGCCCCCGCAATCGCCGACATCGGAAACAAAGCAGGCAAAATGCTTATTGCCACGGCGGCTCTCGCCTACGTGTCGACCATATTTTCAGGACTGATGAGCTTCTTTGTAGGCGACACATTCTTCCCAAAACTTATCTCCCCCCGCTCTCTTGGCGAAATTGCGGAAGGTCATGACCTGATCCCGTATTTCACCATTGAGATGCCGTCTCTTTTCGGGGTCATGAGCGCTCTTGTATTGGCATTCATGCTCGGACTCGCTCTTGCCTACATTCATGGCAACACCCTGAAATCATGCCTTAATGAATTTCGGGATATAGTAGCCCTGACAATAACAAAAGTGATAATACCACTTCTCCCCCTTTATATATTCGGTATTTTCCTAAATATGACAGTTTCAGGACAAGTCGCAACAGTCCTTGCCGCTTTCGTGAAAATCATATTGATAATATTTGCAATGCATATTTTCCTTTTGGTGCTACAATATGCGATTGCCGGCCTTGTGGTGAAACGGAATCCGTTTAAACTCCTATGCACCATGCTTCCCGCCTATTTCACTGCTCTCGGCACACAATCTTCTGCCGCGACAATACCGGTCACACTACGTCAGGCTGTCAAAATGGGTGTGAGCGAAGACACAGCCGGATTTGTAATCCCGTTGTGTGCTACAATCCACATGTCGGGAAGCGCAATGAAAATAGTTGCATGTGCCGTGGCTCTGATGATTATGCAATCCCTACCCTACGACACGGGAATGTTTATCGGCTTTATATGCATGATCGGGATTTCAATAATTGCGGCTCCCGGGGTGCCGGGCGGTGCAATTATGGCTTCTCTCGGACTTCTTGCCAACATGCTTCATTTCTCGGAAGCCGACCAGGCTCTTATGATTGCCCTTTACATTGCCATGGATAGTTTCGGGACAGCATGCAATGTGACCGGAGACGGATTTATTGCATTAATAATCAACAAATGTTTTTCTTTCAAGAAATCGCCCGCCCACGATCCTCTCGCAGTGGATTAATCCCTGCAATTCCAGTATAAAAAATGGATGCGGTTCAAATGAACCGCATCCATTTTTTATACTGGATATCAGCTTGAATTATTTCAATACGCCAAGTTTCTTACCGACCTTGATAAATGCTGCTATTGCGCGGTCGAGGTGTTCGCGTTCATGAGCTGCCGAAAGCTGAACACGGATACGAGCCTGACCTTTGGGAACAACAGGATAATAGAATCCTGTCACAAAAATACCTTCTTTCTGCATTTCGGCTGCAAAATCCTGAGAAAGTTTTGCGTCATAGAGCATCACTGCGCAGATAGCGCTTTGAGTAGGTTTGATGTCAAATCCGGCCTCAAGCATTTTTTCGCGGAAATAATTCACATTATCCACAAGTTTGTCGTGGAGGGCATTGCTTTCCTTAAGCATCTTGAGCATCTCAAGACTTGCACCTACGATAGAAGGAGCAACAGAGTTTGAGAAAAGATAAGGACGTGAACGCTGACGGAGCATGTCTATAATCTCCTTTTTACCTGTTGTGAAGCCACCCATAGCACCACCGAACGCCTTTCCGAGAGTACCGGTGAAGATATCGATTTTTCCATAGCAATCAAACTGCTCAGCCACACCATGACCTGTCTTACCCACAACACCCGCAGAATGGCTCTCATCTACCATTACGAGGGCTCCATATTTATCTGCAAGTTCACAAATCTTATCCATAGGAGCGACATTACCGTCCATAGAGAAGACACCGTCTGTTGCAATGATCTTAAAGCGGCAATCCTTTGCTTCCTGAAGGCAACGCTCAAGGTCTTCCATATCGGCATTCTTGTAGCGGAAACGCTTTGCCTTGCATAGACGCACACCGTCAATAATGGAGGCATGGTTGAGAGAGTCGCTTATGATAGCATCCTCTTCTGTGAACAAGGGTTCAAAAAGCCCTCCGTTCGCATCGAAACATGCAGCATAAAGTATTGTGTCTTCTGTCTTGAAATAATCGCTGATAGCTGCCTCAAGCTCTTTATGGAGATCCTGAGTACCACAAATGAAACGAACTGACGACATACCGTATCCCCTTTCATCCATAGCCTTTTTGGCTGCTTCTATAAGGCGGCTATTGTCAGCGAGACCAAGATAATTGTTTGCGCAAAAATTCAGAACGTCTCCCTCTGTATTTCTCACCTCTATTTCAGCGCTTTGAGGAGTAACAATAATTCGCTCGTTTTTGTAAAGGCCTGCATCTTTGATATCTTGCAGTTCTTTAGCGAGATGTGACTGGAAATTTCCGTACATGATAGTGAAGATTTAGGTTTAATTCTCTGTCTTATTGGCACATTACAATCATATTAAAATACCAATAAGAATTGACTTGAAAAAAATTTAGTCAAAGTTAACAATTTTTTGCTTACAACGTATTATCTTTGCATAAAATTTTAAGAATTATCTCTTCTAATTAGACAGAACTCACCTTAAATCATCAAAAGGAAATGAAGAATATCCTTATTATCGGAGCCACCGGACAAATTGGTTCGGAACTAACAATGAAACTCAGATCGCTCTATCCCAATGGCAACGTAGTGGCAGGCTACATTGCCGGCGCAGAGCCCAAAGGGGCGCTTCTTGAAAGCGGTCCTTCCCATCTTGTCGACATTACAAATCCGGCGCATATCGCTGAAGCAGTCGATAAGTATAATGTAGATACAATCTACAATCTCGCAGCTCTTCTGAGTGCTGTGGCAGAAGCAAAACCTCAGCTCGCCTGGAAAATCGGGCTCGGAGGTCTTTACAACACTTTGGAGGTGGCACGTGAAAAAGGGTGTGCAGTATTCACTCCAAGTTCTATCGGCTCTTTCGGGCCTTCAACTCCACATGTCAAAACTCCTCAGGACACAATCCAAAGACCTGAAACAATGTATGGAGTGACTAAAGTGTCGGGAGAACTTCTTTCAGACTACTATTGGCACCGTTTTGGTGTTGACACGCGTTCCGTAAGATTCCCGGGGCTAATTTCTTATGTTGCGCCTCCGGGCGGCGGCACAACAGATTATGCTGTTGACATATACTATTCCGCTGTCAAAGGAGAAGAATTCAAGTGTCCTCTCAAGCCCGGAACTTTCATGGACATGATGTACATGCCTGATGCTCTTAAAGCTGCCATTGAAATAATGGAAGCCGACCCTTCCAGATTGAAACACCGCAATTCTTTCAACATTGCATCAATGAGTTTTGATCCTGAAATCATTTCTGCCAAAATCAAGGAATACGTCCCTGAATTTAAAATGAAATATGAGCTTGATCCCTTGCGTCAGGCAATCGCTGATTCCTGGCCAGACAGTCTTGACGATTCTTGCGCACGTGAAGAGTGGGACTGGAAGCCTGAGTATGACCTGGATGCAATGACTGTTGACATGCTTCATAATCTTCGTGTAAAATTCGGAATCAAACAGCCGGAAGATTCGCAGACAGTCTAAACTATGCAAGACGCATCAGACATAATATTGTTCCATTTTACATTATTATCATCTGATATTACCTTTCTGATATTTTGAATAATGAAAAAACCGAAAACTGTTGCAAGTTTTCGGTTTTTTTATTATAACTTTGTCACATCAAACTTGAACGTATGTATGACCAAAGATGAAATGACTGATGTTGATTATGAAAAATTGGTTAATTCCATTCTTTCCATCATGATGAAAAGGGGAATTTTATCCACCACCATGGATCAACTTGCATCTACGCTTAGAATTTCCAAGCGTACTCTGTATGAAATTTTTATAAGTAAAGACCTTCTGGTAGAAGAAGTTTTAAAAGCATATATGGTATATGTCAGAGACAATCAACGTTCAATTGTTGACAAATCTGAAAATATCATTGATGCCCTGATCAAAATTTTCATATTCAGCAGATCTTTGCTTGCGGAAATCAACCTTGATTTCTATAGGGATATGGATAACCATCTTCATCTTCAAAAAGATTTTGAAGAAACCGAACTTCTCTACAACGCACACATGCTCGAAATCATAAAGGACGGCATAAGGAAAGGGCTTGTGAGAGATGATATTGATTTCTTGCTCATGTATAGGCTGATGCTCATACAAATGAATCTTTTAAAACAGATGGACAACCCATTCCCGCAAGACATCTCAATGCTTGATGTCTACAACACGATATTTTTGGGATTTCTGAGAAGTATCGTATCCCATAAAGGGATGTCAATTCTTGACGGATACCTCCCAGAATACCCTGAGTTAAACAAGAAATTAGCTGTCGTATAACGTTAGCTAATCACTAATTGATTTGAAATGAGATTGAGACTTACCACACTCGTCGCTCTGACTTTTCTGGGTGCAGCCAATCATCACATCTCTGCCGACACCCTGACATTGTCAAGACGCCAATGTATTGAGGTGGCGCTACGCGACAACCCTTCTGTAAGGGTGGCGAATATGGAGGTGAAAAAGTTTGACTATTCAAAAAAAGAGACACTGGCATCTCTTTTTCCAACAATTGATTTTTCTGCCGCCTATCAAAGGTCGATCGAATTGCAGACTATCCGTATGAACATGGGTGGAGAAAGCCAGAACCTGAAAATGGGTTCTGACAACACCTGGAACATGGGGTTTAACGCCTCCCTACCGATCATCGCCCCTACTCTATGGAAAGCCATCAGCATTTCCGACACTCAAATCCTTGCTTCTCTCGAAAGTGCAAGAGCTTCCAGACTCGATCTGGTAAACAATGTCAATAAAGCTTATTACGCTCTCATGCTTGCCATAGCATCTCGAGACGTGGTTAAAGAAAATTATGACATCGCTCTTCTAAACGCATCTGTCTATGAGAAGCAGTTCATAGCCGGAACTGCTTCCGAATATGACGTGCTGCGTTCTTCCGTGCAAGTGAAAAATATAGAGCCGGAACTTCTGCAAGCAGACATTGCCATTAGCCAATGCCAACTGCAATTAAAAGTCTTAATGGGCATTTCAAAAGATATCGACATACTTCCCGACGTCAAGCTCTCCGAAATGCAGCGGGATATGTATTATTATCCTGCATCTGCTGACAGAAGTGTCTCAGACAATTCTTCATTGCGGACTCTTGACATACAGAAAAAGGTGCTTGCAAAAAATGTGGACCTGAAAAAGTTTGCATGGATCCCGACCTTGGGTGCGTCATTCAATCTTTCCTGGCTTTCACTCAGCAATGGATCCCCATTTAAGAATCAACAGTTTAACCCTTACAGCACCGTAGGGCTACAGCTCTCGATCCCTATTTTTTCGGGAGGTTCGAAATATTATGGATTAAAGCAAGCGCAGGTCGAACTTAAAGAGATTGATATCCAACGTGAAAATCTTGTCAATACACTCAACATGCAGGTTGAGCTCGCCATTGACAACATCAATAAGGAAGCCAAACAGATAGAAACAAGTGCAGAAGGGATGCGCCAGGCAAAGAAAGCCCATGAAATTATGCAGAAAAGTTTTGACATTGGGGCTGCCTCTTATCTTGACCTGCGAGACAGCGAGCTTGCCAACACAACAGCGCAGCTCTCATATCTACAAGCCATCTATAATTATCTTGTATCCACCTCGGAACTTGATTTGCTACTTGGCAAAGGAATCGATTAATCTTTAACCTCAATAACCTAACCGATGAAAATGATGAAAAAGCATATTATATCAATCCCTTTTCTTGCTGTAGCCCTTTTTAGTGCCTGTTCCGGTACTGATAAGGCTCAAAGTGGCGAACAACAGGAAGAAAAACAGCCACTTGTAAAAGTTCAGTCGGTAGATTTCCGTCCTGTGGTGCAGGAAGGCAACTACACTGCCACGGTTGAACCGGAACTTATCAATAACATATCTGCTTCTTCTCCAAACAGGATCAAACAGATTTTCGTTGACGAAGGGGTAAAGGTTACAAAAGGTCAAAAGCTGGTTGTGCTTGATGATGTGAATACAACTTCCTATGAAATGCAGGTTGCAAATGCGAAAGCAAATCTTGAAAATGTTCAGATAAACTACGATCGTGCCGTTGAGCTTCTAAAAATCGGAGGAGGGACGCAACAGAATGTAGACCAGATGAAACTTCAGCTCACTAATGCAAAAAACACACTTGCCACTGCCGAACGCACCCTTAAAAACGTTCAGGAAAACACAGTGCTTGTATCCCCTATCAATGGCATTGTGACAGCAAGGAATTATGACCCGGGAGACATGACCTCCACACTCCCCATTTTAACTGTGGCTCAGGTCCAGCCGGTAAAAATTGTTATCAACGTGTCTGAAAGCGAACTTGCACACGTAAATAAAGGTATGCCTGCTGAAATAAAATTCGACACTTATGGAGATGAACTGTTCAACGGGATTGTAACCATGGTTGCCCCTACTGTCGATGCAGACAGCCGCACTTTCGGCGTAGAAATAACCGTCAATAATCCTGACAACAGAATCCTTCCGGGGATGTTCGGGCGTGTGAAACTTAATCTCGGAGAGGCTGAACATGTAGTCGTGCCGGATAGAGCGGTTGTCAAACAACCCGGATCCGGAAACCATTACGTCTATGTCTACAACGATAATGGCACCGTCAGCTACAATAAAGTGGAACTCGGTCAACGCATTGGCGACACTTATGAAATCATTTCCGGTGTCAACCCCGGAGCTCTGGTTGTGATATCCGGACAAAGCAAACTCGCCGACGGCACTGCTGTGGAAATATCCAAATAATTATCTTCTTCCTTATCTATAACAATTCACAATAGACATTATGGCATCCCTATATGCTTCAGCGGTGAAACGCCCTATCATGACCACATTATGCTTTGTCACGGTGATCATATTGGGTATTTTCTCGCTTGCAAAACTCCCTATCGACCTATATCCGGATATCGACACGAACACCCTCATGGTGATCACTATGTATCCGGGTGCAAGCGCGGAAGATATTGAGCAAAATGTAACAAAACCACTCGAAAACACTCTTAACTCTGTAGAACATTTAAAACATATCACCTCAGACTCTCGTGAGAACACTTCTGTGATCACTCTCGAATTTGAATATGGTTATGACATCGACGTGTTGACAAATGATGTGAGAGATAAGCTCGACATGGTGAAGTCTTCTCTGCCTGACGACTCTGAAAACCCGATCATATTTAAATTTTCAACCGACATGATCCCTATATGTCTTCTCTCTGTGGAAGCAAAGGAAAGCATGGCGGGGCTGTATAAGATTCTTGATGACCAGGTGGCAAACCCGCTTGCTCGTGTTGACGGTGTCGGAACAGTGTCCATTTCAGGTGCTCCAAAACGGGAAATCCATGTATATTGCGATCCAAACCGGCTTGAGGCATACAATCTCTCTGTTGAGACCATCGCTGCAATTATAGGTGCCGAAAACAGAAATATTCCGGGTGGCTCTTTCGATATCGGATCAAACACTTATGCGCTCCGTGTGCAGGGAGAATTTGACGAAGCGGCACAGATGGAAAACATACCGGTCGGGACTTTTCAGGGGAAAGTGGTTTATCTTAAAGATGTAGCCCATGTAGATGACTCTCTTGAAGAAAGAACCCAACAGACATATATCGGGGGTAAAGAAGGCGCCATGATTATCATTCAGAAACAGTCCGGCGCCAACTCTGTGGCAATTTCCGATAAGGTGATGAAGATGCTACCCCGTCTTCAGAAAAACTTGCCTTCTGACGTAAAACTTGGCGTCATTGTCGACACTTCCGACAATATACGCAACACTATCGCCTCGCTTGAAGAGACTGTGCTTTACGCATTGTTGTTTGTCATGATCGTAGTGTTTGTTTTCCTTGGAAGATGGAGGGCAACAATGATTATCATCATAACCATCCCGGTGTCTCTGATCGCTTCTTTCATTTATCTGTTTGCAACAGGCAATACACTTAATATTGTATCCCTCTCTGCACTTTCCATCTCTATCGGTATGGTTGTCGATGACGCTATTGTGGTGTTGGAAAACGTCACTACCCATATCGAGCGAGGCTCCGACCCAAAACAGGCAGCCGTGCACGGAACAAACGAGGTGGCGATTTCTGTAATAGCGTCTACGCTGACTCTTATTGCTGTGTTCTTCCCTCTGACATTGGTGACCGGCATGACCGGTGTATTGTTCCGTCAGCTCGGGTGGATGGTGACTATCATGATGATTATATCAACCACTTGTGCACTGTCTCTCACTCCGATGCTTTGCTCCCAATGGCTGCGCCTTAACAATAAGCATTCCAAGTTATACACGGTTTTCTTCACTCCGATTGAAAAGGGTCTCGACAAATTTGACAACGCGTATGCAAGACTATTGAAAATTGTTGTTGAGCATCGTGCCGTCACCATTATCATTTGCCTTGCCACTTTTGTCGGCTCCATATTTCTTATGAAACAGGTCGGAACGGAGTTCTTCCCCACTGCCGACGACGGCAGACTCGGTGTAGAACTTGAAACTCCGATAGGCACACGCGTTGAAATATCTCAGGATGCCACCCGCAGGCTTGATTCTTTATGGAGAAGCAAATATCCGGAAATATTGGTGTCGAGCTACACTGTGGGACCGGCAAGCTCCGACAACACATTTGCCTCCCTGTCAGACAACGGCTCGCATATCATATCTATGAACATACGTCTTTCAGATCCCGGAGACCGTGACAGAGGTATAAAAGAAATAGCCGATGAAATGCGCAAGGACATAGAAAATGGATTCCCGGAATTTAAGAAAGCTCAGGTCAATATAGGTGGCGGACGCGGACAAGGAATGGGCGGACAGGCAACTGTCGACTTTGAAATATATGGTTATGACTTCACTGAGACAGATTCAATTGCACAACAATTGAAAGTTATTCTTGAAGGAATTCCGGGTACTGCCGACGTGACCATATCTCGTTCCGATTATCAACCTGAATATCAAGTTGATTTCGACCGAGAAAAACTTGCATTATACGGATTAAATCTTCAGACAGCAGCCGGATATCTGCGAAACAGAATCAACGGTGCAACCGCATCAAGATTCCGGGAAGACGGTGAGGAATATGATATCAAGGTGATGTATGACAAAGCAAACCGCACATCAATCTCCGATATAGAAAATATCGTGGTCTACACTCCCACCGGAAAAGGTGTCAGGATAAAGGAGCTCGGTAAAGTTGTGGAAAGATTCACACCACCCACCATTGAACGTAAGAACCGTGAACGCATAATCACCGTATCGGCTGTTGTCGATGGAGTCCCGATGAGTGAGGTTGTTACTGAAGCTGAACTTAAAATCGACGAGATGGTTATCCCTTCAGGCATCAATATCGGTCTTTCCGGTTCTTATGAAGACCAGCAGGATTCATTTGGCGACCTGCTTATGCTCGGAGTTTTGATTATAATACTCGTATACGTCGTTATGGCGGCGCAGTTTGAAAGCCTGACATATCCGGGCATCATCATGACTTCCCTTCTGTTTGCCTTCTCCGGAGTATTTCTTATCCTTTGGATGACAGGACACACGCTCAATGTGATGAGTATGATCGGTGCGATTATGCTTATCGGTATAGTTGTTAAGAATGGTATCGTCCTAATAGACTATATCACCCTCAATAGAGAAAGAGGCATGGGCATTCGCAACGCTGTTATTTTAGGAGGAAAATCGCGTTTACGTCCTGTTGTCATGACAACTCTTACAACAATTCTCGGCATGGTGCCCATGGCTGTGGGCAGTGGACAAGGGGCTGAGATGTGGCGACCGATGGGTACTGCAGTTATCGGAGGTCTTACATTCTCAACGATCCTCACGCTTTTATTCGTGCCTGTTCTATATTGCGTATTTGCAGGAAACGGTGTGAAAAATCAACGCCGCAAACTTCGCAAGGCTAATTCTGACAAATAAACAACTCTCTAAATTTCCCATTATAAAATGCAAGCAGTATTCATAGCATACGACCAGGCTCATCACGAAGCCATCCTTGATCTCCTTGAGAAGAATTCCTGTCGCGGATTCACATCTTTCGGAGAGATCCAAGGCAGAGGAAGCGTCAAAGGGGAACCTCATTACGGCAGTCATGCGTGGCCTTCCCTTGGCGGGGCAATTTTGACTATTGTTGAAGATCAACGTTTGCAACCCGTACTCGACAAATTGAAGGCTCTTGATGAATCGAAACCCCTTCTTGGACTTCGTGCTTTCGTTTGGCAGATAACTCAAACAATTTGACACAATTCAAATAAGGAATAAATACGACCGGATTCTAAATATCCGGTCGTATTATTTTTTTGCCACATTATCTTTATACCTCATATATATTTTTTTAATAATGGCATTTCATTATATCCCCAAAATACTCTTATTGTCTCTCTCTTTTTCATGATATTTTAGAGATTTTTTGTAATTTTGCATCATCATCTAAAAATATATAGTTTCTATGGGAGGTTTTTTCGGAGCAGCATCAAAGCATGCCTGCCGAAACGAACTGTTTTATGGAGTTGACTACAACTCTCATCTTGGAACACGCAGGGCAGGTATGGCAACATTTAATGCCGAAGACAACTGCTTCTGCCGCAGCATCCACAGCATCGAAAACACGTATTTCCGCACTAAGTTCGAAGATGAACTTGAAAAGTTTAAGGGGGATATCGGCATTGGAGTCATCAGCGACAACGATCCTCAGCCTATCGTCATCAACTCGCATCTCGGGAAATTTGCAATAGTCACAGTTGCAAAAATCAACAACATCGGACAGCTTGAAAAAGAACTTCTTGAGGAAGGTGCCCATTTTGGTGAATTGAGTTCCGGTCGTACAAACCAGACTGAGTTGATTGCACTTCTGATTAATCGAGGAAAAACATTTGCCGAAGGAATTGCCGACATGTTTAAACGCATTGAAGGCTCCTGCTCTCTACTTATCCTCACAGAAAACTCAATCATCGCTGCCCGTGATCAGCTTGGAAGAACCCCTATAATACTTGGGAAAAAAACTGATGGATCCGGTTATGCCGCTTGTTCCGAATCAACGGCTTTCCCAAATCTCGGTTATGACACTTACCGTGATCTCGGACCTGGAGAAGTGGTTGAAATCACCGCGGATGATGTCAAAGTCATAACTCCAGCAGGAGAAGACATGCAGATATGTTCTTTCCTTTGGGTCTACTATGGATTCCCCACTTCGTCTTACGAAGGCACAAACGTGGAAGACATGCGCTTCAAGTCTGGTTACGAAATGGGGAAAACCGATGAAAATGAAGTGGACTGCGCAGCAGGTATCCCTGATTCCGGTGTGGGGATGGCATTAGGTTATGCCGCCGGCAAAGGCGTACCTTATCGCAGATGTATATCAAAATACACACCCACGTGGCCACGCAGTTTCACACCATCCGACCAGTCAAGAAGAAACCTTGTGGCAAAGATGAAACTTGTGCCAAATGGCGCCATGTTATATGACCAACGCGCGCTACTCTGCGATGATTCAATTGTCAGAGGCACTCAGCTCACTGACAACGTTCAGGATTTATACAAACTTGGAGCCAAGGAAGTGCATATCAGAATAGCATGTCCACCTCTTATATATAGCTGCCCTTTCATAGGATTTACATCTTCAAAGAGCGATATGGAGCTCCTTACACGTCGTATCATCGGAGAATTGGAAGGGGATCCAAATAAAAATCTTGACAAGTATGCCACCACCAATTCACCTGAATACAACATACTCGTTGAGAAAATCAGAGAAAGATTCAATCTCTCCTCTTTGAAATTCAATCCCATTGAGATACTGGTAAAATCTATCGGATTACCCAAAAACCGTATTTGCACACACTGTTTTGATGGAAGCAGCCGTTTCCATCCTTGCAAATCATGCGGATGTCAAAAAGAAAAAAAAGATTAGTTTACTCAACGTCAAATAAAAATAGGGGTCGTCTTTTCGACGACCCCTATTTTTATTTGATATCCATCAATATTTTGACAAATCTACATTACGCATATCTCCACTTGTGAGGAACTCTGTATGGAAAGACAATGACGCACGCAGCGTGTGAGGTGTCTGACCGCCTGAAGGTCCACCAAGATTAAGATAATCCGAAAGAAGTTCCCTATACATCGGATGGGCACAATTGTTGATAATTTCATGCGCTCTCTGAACCGGATCTTTACCACGGAGATCGGCAATACCTTGATCTGTCACAATGATGTCAACTGAATGCTCGGAATGATCCATGTGAGACACCATTGGCACAATGTTGGAAATCTTACCCTCCTTGGTGATTGAAGGACACGAGAATATCGACACATAGGCATTGCGGGCAAAGTCTCCTGACCCTCCGATACCATTCATCATCTTGGTTCCGGTCACATGCGTAGAATTGACATTACCGAATATGTCTGCCTCAAGAGCTGTGTTCATTGCGATAATACCGAGGCGGCGGATAACTTCAGGATTATTTGAAATCTCTACAGGACGAATCACTACTTTCTCCTTGAAGAAATCAATATTGTCGATCACATCCTGTTCTACTTCATTTGATACAGTAAGCGAACTGGTGCTTCCGAACTTGCAGCGGCCCTTCTTCATCAAGTCGATCACTGCATCCTGTATAACCTCTGTATACATTGCAAACGGAGGGATCTCCTTGGCATCGGCAAGACCATAAAGCACAGCGTTTGCAACATTGCCCACACCACTCTGAATCGGCAAGAACGAGGAAGGAATGCGACCGGATTTCATCTCACCAATGAGAAAATCACAGACATTTGCACCAATCTTGTTAGTAACTTCGTCAGGAGTAGTGAAAGCTTTCACTCCATCGAAAGAATCACTCATCACCACACCAACAATCTTATCCGGATCGAGTTTAAGAACCGGAGATCCGATTCTGTCATTGGGATGGAAAATAGGTATTGCCTGGCGATTTGGCGGATCAAGCGGAATATAGATGTCATGAAGTCCATGAAGGGCATGATGGAGTTTCTCATTAAGCTCGATTACGATCTTCTTGGCATACTTGGCATAAGTGGGCACATTTCCTACACCCATGCCGACTACTGCTGTTCCGTCATCCTTTATATCACTGACCTCAATGATTGCGAAATCTAGTTCTCCATAAAATCCATAGCGAAATTTCTGGGCAAGCTCTGAAAGGTGGAGGTCAAAATAATGACAGTCATGAGCATTGATTCGCTTACGAAGGTCAGGAAGATTCTGGTAAGGAGTTCGGATACCTATGGCATTTGCACGTGCAAGCACTCCGTCACAACGGTCGCTGGTAGACGCTCCGGAGAAAATGTTAATTTTGAATGGTTCTCCTTGTGCATGAAGGCGTTCCGCCCTTTCTGCGATAGCGGTAGGCACAACCTTGGGTGCACCGGGAGCGGTGAAGCCGGAAAGACCCACATTATCTCCATTGTGGAATAATTCTGCAGCCTCTTGGGGGGTAAGTACAGGAAATCTCATTTCTTATGCTTTTGTTAGTTATTTTTGCAGTTTATTTCCCAATAATACTTTTGAGAAAAACCAAAAACGGCTCTTTTCTATTATAAATACGTTTTAAGGTATTCTTTCCGCGAATTTAAGAAATTTATTCCAATCTGCCAACCATCAACTTGTTATTTTCAATTTATAATTCCCAACAGGCATTTTTTATCGATCCTTTCTTCATCTTCCTCGATTTAAGGGTATCTTAAGAGCGCATTCCTAAAATTTCGTGAGCCGCGACCTCTACGCCCACATAATTTTAAGGAACACGCTCAAACACATATTTATATAAATTTGTTAATAAATCAAACATCCACTTTAGAAACTGTTTAAACTTATTTGTCGAAGGAATTGAGAGGATTTGTCAGGTATATTTTTGATATTTATGAAGGAGTTATGGGGTTACATAATGACTGAATATATAGCAAAAAGATGCCGACAAAGACCTCAATGACAAGACAAAATATATTTTAAACAGTTTCTTAACTTGAATAACCAAGTTAAACACATTTATCAACTAAATATGAATAATAATTATAACAACGATACCGGTGACACCCAATCCGTCTTAGATACATGCACTCCGCCAGTATCTACAGATAAGCATGAACATGCTATTAAAAAGTATATAGGGACAGGCTTTCGATACATAGTACCGATAGGAATATCCGTCGGGCTTGTTGTCTGGCTTTTCCATAAGGTTAATTTTCAAGATGTGGTGAAAACGGTTAAAGAAGGATGCGATTTCTTCTGGATTGCTGTTATGATGCTTCTCACCACTTTTTCTCACATGATCAGAGGAGTCAGATGGGGAATGCAACTGCGTGCGACCGGGGTGAAACGCATGCCGGTTGTTTGCGAATGGTCTACAATTTGGGGGGCGTATGCCCTCAATCTTGTATTCCCTCAGCTTGGGGAGGCTTGGAGATGTGTGTTTGTCAGCAGGCGTCAGAAAGCCCCATTGTCAACCGTTATAGGAACTGACGTAGGCGACAGGAGTTCTGACCTCGCTATCATTTTAATTCTTTTGGCTGTGTCTCTTTTCGTGGCGCACCCTTTCATAATGGATTTTCTGACAAAATATGCCATAGGAAGAGACGTAAGAGACATCACTGACGATCCTGTAGTCTGGATCGGGCTTGCATTAATAGTTGCAGCGTTATGGACACTTCTCCGTTTTTTTAAGACTGTGAAATGGGTAAGCGAACTTAACACAAATCTCACAAGAATCTGGGAGGGGTTCAAGGTTATATTCACCATGAAAAAATGGTGGCTCTATATCATACTTACGCTCGGCATATGGACATGCTATTTCTTCGAAACATATTCCGTATTCCTTGCATTCCCTTTCACTCGTGCATTGATTCACGATCCGCATATGGCGGCAGGATTCATACCGGGGCTGGTTGTTTTTGTATTTGGTTCGATGTCTATGGCAGTGCCATCAAACGGCGGTCTGGGTCCTTGGAATCTTGCCGTGATGTTCGCTCTTTCCCTGTTCGGCATATCAAACACTGAAGGGACAGCATTCAGCATGGTGATGTGGAGCTGTCAGGCGGCAATGCTGATTGCTCTCGGTCTTTTCGCTGCCGGCTACATCACTGTCACTGGCCGCAAGATTAAAAAGGAAAAATCTAATGTAATAGACAACCCGTCTCAAGAATCTTAGAAACGACTGTTTAGAGCGCGCGTGCCTTAAAAAATCGCCGCCTCTACCCCACGAAATTTTAAGAGAGTGTTTGGATTTGACTTATGTTAAGATTTAGAGAGGATTTTCGAGTAAATTTTGAGTTTGAGAGATGGCGTTATGGGGTTCCAT
>CAMTMX010000036.1 GCA_947073495.1 uncultured Porphyromonadaceae bacterium | reverse complement strand
GAAAGCAAGCATCATCACGCTTGCCAAAGCCTGCGGGGTGACAAAAACAGGTATCGTTTATTATTTTCCGCACAAGCTGGATTTATTCATGGCTGTGGCAGACAAATACGTATTAAAAATGCACGAACCGAGAAATAAGTTTACCCCTCCCGCAGATACGTTGGCAGAGTTCATCGGGCAATACGTGGCGGGGGTAGCCGCTTCCATGAAAAGGATTGTTGAACTGATTGGCGACAATGACGACCCGCATGATTGTAGCCCAAACTTCTACTACTTTCATTTCCTGTCACAAGTGCGTACGTACTATCCGGGCATCAGGCAGAAAATCGAAAGGATGTTCAGCCACGACCATGACCTGTGGGCGAAAGTCGTGCAGAAAGCAAAAGACAGCGGGGAAATCAGGAGCGACACGGACGTGAAGAAAACGGCTAACATGTTCCGGCAAATGTTTTTAGGACTGTCATACGAACAAGCATTTCTGAACGGTCTGAACGTGGACGAACTGGCTGAAAACTTTCGCTATATCTATTCGCTGCTTAAAGCCTGATACAGTTTTGTTTTTTTAACCACTATTATTTTTGAACGTATGTTCAAAATGTGACGTTTTTGTTTTATCTTTGGAGCATGAAGCAAAATTCAGCGACATGGATAAGGTTCAGAAACAAAGAGGAAGCATCGTGCTACACAAAGAAACGACGTACGGTGCAGACTACATACCGGATATCTTCATGTAACAAGAGCCCGGCGTGCTTAGAAAACATTATGCACCTATAAAAATACAATGGATAATATGTTTCAGAAAATACTTGATGACATAAAAAGGTCATCCAAGACAATAAAAGTCTTGCCATGTGACGATATCGCAAAGCAGGCATTAAAGGCGAAATACAAGATAAACAGCGAAAGCCTGCTTGCGGCAATCCTTGATAACACCGGAGGGATTGTCATAGATAATTGGATAAGGTTATATGGAGCGGGAGAAGTGAACTTCGTTACGAGAAACAGCCTGTTTCCATTCAACGAGATAGTAATCGGCGAGGATATATTGGGCGGATTATTCATTTGCTTGAACAATGGCAATATTGGATATTTCGCTCCCGATTGTTTGGAACTGGAAGATATGGACATTAAGTATGGGCAATTTGTGTATTGGTGTCTGCATGGTGATACAGATACTTTTTATACAGATTATCGCTGGCAAGGTTGGCAAAAAGATACGACTGCCTTAAAAAACGATGAAGGCGTTGCCTTTTATCCTTTTTTATGGATAGACGCTGAAAATCTGGAAAGCAGGAGTCGAACAGTAGTTCCTATGGATGAAATCATCAAACTGGAATTCGACTTTTTAGAACAAACCTCAAACAATATGGAAGAATAGGCGCATAACAAGCGGATGAATCTGTCCGAAAGGTTGATTATCCACCGGATATTAGCAACTGGTTAAAATAATATGATACAAAAATTCATTTCATACATAAAAAATCAACTTAACAATCAATCATGTACATACACGATACATGAAAACACTAAATATGTACATAGTATGTATGTTGATATTGATAATGATACTAATTTAGGTCGTGTAACATTATGGGATGACAATTCTTGTGTAATGGAAATTCTTAACACTAAAACTGAGAATTGTCTGCTTTGCGAAAGATACGAGTTTACTCAGTTCGATGAATTGATTGAGAAATTTAATAATTTCTATTCCATATTATCTACACAATAAATTAAGAATGGTTACTAACAACCAGCAATCCGACTGAATAAGCGGAACGCTGCTGAACATTATCTACATGGACAGATGAAAAGAATTGATGAAATGTCTAGTCCTGAAAAATCTTTAACTTTTTAGTCAAGATTTTTCAGGACTAGACAGATTATTGGCATTGCATCTAATCCTAATTTTACGAATCTGAACATATCTTGGATAAAGAATCCAGAAGACAGGAAGGTGTATAAAGAATTAATAGAAAGGCGAATACTGGAATTAAAGAAAATGCAAGCCGATTTCCTGGGCAATTATTGCTGCGATTATTTAATAAATGATGCTAACAAACAGCGGACCAACTGAATAAGCGGAATGCTGCCGGACATTATCAACGACTAATAAAAAGAAACATCGCCAAACACTCGATGAGGTTGGCGATGTCGTTGGAAGTCAGTATGATTAAAATGAGGAGTTATTGTTTCTTTATGATAAATGCCACCTTTTGAAGTCCCTTTTTATAGACATTGGCAAGGATAAGAGTGTAGCAGACTTCCTCGCCGGAGTTCATGGATTGGGTAATGTTCGTAAACTCATCTTCGGGAACTACATTTTTGAACATCGGACCGGAGGATTCATTTCGTACCAAACGTATTTCATCAGTAAAGGGTGAAAAAACATACGAATATGTAGCCTGATATGGAATACTCTGGAATTTTATCCAATTCGGGTCTTCATAGTCAAGGACGTTTTCAAGCCATATACGCGCAGCTTTATAGGACGGTAACGATGAACCATCTCCATAATATATATTCCCGTCCTTATCAACAACGAACTCTTTGCTAATTGAGTACTTGTCGAAAGGACACAAATCATTGTACTCGATGTCCTCCTCCGATTTTATTTCCTTGTCAACCGGAACTTCAGGTTCTGCAACAACTCGGTCTTCCAAAATACGCACAAGTGAATATGTACGGTCGGAAGCATCTGCGGGTGGATTAGCGAAAATCGTACGCTTTACCAAGAGATAATATTCATGTCCTCTTTCGTAGGTAAAACCTTCGATTTGGTTGAAGCCGAGGGTCAGTGTTTCTCCGGGGAAATCTTCTGACATGACAAGCATACATTCGATGGGATTCTCCATTTTGTCATCAGGCCACGCATACATAAAGCCTGTTTCTGCTGAAACCTGCATCCTGATCTCTTTGACAGAATCCTTAGGCTCGTCATCGCTACAAGCAGTAAGTCCTACCATTGCGACAAATGCCATAAGCAGTATTCTGAGAATGGTTTTGTTCTTCATTTTATTGAATGTTTTAATTGTTGGCTACATAGTAAATATGGAAAATGCAAAAATATTGCATCGCGAACACGTTAAATAATATGCAAATATAATCATAACCCCGCAAATAATACTCATTAACAAGCATAAATCAGCGCGTTACGATTCATTTTTTGTATCCCTGTTAGTTCTTATAGTATCTAATCACTGATTGAAGACACGGACAGCTGAGAGGCACCCGGGGTTAAGATTGCGTTTCCAGTGAAATCCAATCCGGAGGTAAACAGGATTGTAACGGTGTCAGAACACGAAATCCTATTGCTCCCCAAGAATCTTCCTTATGTGGATGAAACGTGGCTCAGCCAATGGTTGCTGGAGGGTGGAGCTGCGGTATTTGTCAACGGTCAGCCAATAGCGAAGGACTGTACCAATGAATCACTGGTTTCCTCATTGCAGGAGGCAGTAAAGACCGGCGACATGAAGGTGGATCTTCTGCGTCCCCGGGAGGCATACCGCCGTTATGGAGCCGTCGGCATCAGTGGCGCGTTAGTTTTCCTGTCAGATAGCCCCAATCTGCCCGATTTTTAGTAACTTTGCGATTGAAGGGACGTTCCTTCCTCCAAACTCCAATATCATGGAAACCAATTATCCGACACAACATAACAGAATACTCCTTGCCGGAACAACCAACAGTATCCGCATACTGAATTTGAGGATATATCAGTTAGTGAATAACCAGCCAACCGACTGAATATACGAATGCAGCCGGACATAAGCAATTCATCAATGAAAGCAATTAAATTGAATTGTCATTCAGCCGTAGAGAGTGAGGAAAACAACTGTCATTTTTGGACGGATGGAAAGCTCGTTTACTATGAACGGAATAATGTACCCTTAAAAAATGCGCATCCTGAACAGATGCGATGCTGGGGTAATTTCGCTTATGATGACAAGCGGTTTTTTCTTCAAAATAAATTGCTGAGAGGGGTGTCACCCAAAGGCTTTATGATATTAAACCATTCTTTTGCCAAAACCAACAGCCATGTAATCACTGAAAATGGATGTGTGAAGATTAATCCCGATTCAATCGTGCGGACGTTGGATGATGGAGCTTGGTATGGAAGTTTTGAGTTGGCATCTTATGGATATATCAGAATTGATAATTCCGTTTGGTATCATGCTCATTGGAATGATGGTTTAACAAAACTAACAAGCGTAAATGTCCGACATTTTACGTCTTTACAAGATGGCGTTTTAGGAATTGACGATGAAAGGGTTTATGCTTTTGGAAAAATTGTAGCAGGTGCATCAGCCAAGGATTTTCGGAAAGTCTTTGATAGTATATACTGTGGCTATTATATAAGCAATGGTAAGTTGTTTTTTGAAGGCAGGAAGGTACGGGAGGCTTCGGCTGAGATGTCCATATATATACCAGACGAAGCAATAAAAGCAAAGAAGAATATTCGACTTTTAGTATGTGATAACAGATATTTTGTAGGAGAAGATGAAGTATCCTATGATATATTCGAAAGATGGCTGAACAATTATAAATGAATTGCTAACGACCGACAATCCGACTGAATAATCGGAACGTTGCCAGACATAAGTTCCCTTAAATGAATTTGATTATGAAAATAGAAAATCTTAAGCCTGAACATTTCAACCCTTCCAATCGAAATGAAGATATAACCTTAGAAATATGGGGTGAAGATGTCCTACTTCAAAACGACGTCCATTTTTATGATGAAAGTCAGGATATAACCCCATTTTTTTGAAGAAATCAAAAAACGGTTGATACGTTTTAGTCAAGACAAAGATCTGGTTCTTCAAAATATTATAGACAACGGATATTTGCAAACAGCTGAATCATGGGCAGCAGATTCCAATATTTCTTTACCAATATCAAAAGAACAGTTTTTGGATAGTTTTTACCCTTTTGAGATAGGAGTAAGTATCGGAAGTATTGAAGATGAGCCTACCGTAATGGTTTATCTTGGTAGCAATATAGAATACTTTTCAGATCATGTTTTATGTTGCTACATAAAGAAAAGCAATAAGCTAATGGAATATCAATCAATATTAGAAGGATGATTGGAAACTAACAAGCGGCTCAATCATCAGTGCCGGAATATAGCCGAACACCACTGTCGAACCTTCAACTCGGCTCACAGGTCTTGACCTTTGCCATTGTTCTCCCTGCCACCAAAGGTAGTCCCGGAGATAGAACTGATATGTCTTCTCCTTCCGTTCCGTATTTCTATTTCCAGAGAAAGAACAACATCAGATCGGCCAGAAGAGCGATAGTAACAAGGAAAATCTGAATCCGGCGTTTCATTTCCGGCTTGCAGTCGTCGAGAATCCACATCTTGCCGTGGTACTGCCAATGAAGTGCCCACCTCCATCGGAACAACAGCCCGGTTAACCAAAACAAAAGCAGAACTGCCACAATCAGCAGACCGAATTTCGGGTTTGCCTGCGCCCATTTGAAAAATGCCTCCGCCTTTTCGTTCACGGATTGAAATATGTCGGTAATTATGTTCATTGCTGATATTCGATATGCCAGTGTTTGTTGAGCTCCTTTCTTGGAAAGAGCCTCTTTGATTTGTCGCCCTGCCAATACAGAAATGCTTCGATTGCGTCACCATAAATGTATCCGGGATAAACGACACGGTCATCGACGGGGACACTCAGGGCAATCGTGGCAATCTCGTCAGACTCACTTTCATGAGCGTTGAAATTCTCTATCAGCCATTCCTCGATCGGGGGGTTGGCATCCCGAACACGACACAGCAAGGAGCGACGCCACCGCAAGGTGGCGGATTCCGCGTCGAAGTATGCCTGTTGTTCCGCTCATGTTGCCAAAGATTACCGATTGAAAATGCAAATTTAACGATTTGACAATTGGCTATTAAGAAGGAATTTCCATGCCGGCATTATCTCAATTTTGCAACCATCCCTTTCTATTTCACCTTCCTCTTCGTATGTCACTATTATCCTGCGCCGACACGATAGCTTCTCACCTATTTTTATCAATCCGCGTGTTTCCCTCTCTACAGTATCTGAGGCTCTGTCCATTGAGTAGCAAACTTGTATTGCTGTATCTGTCTCAGGAATATAGAAATCCACCTCAATGCCATGATTATAATGATAGACCGCATCTTTCGATCCATACATGCGTATCAAAGCAAGCGCCACAATATTTTCAAGAAGAGATGTGCGGATGTCAAGTGCAAGCAGTGATATTATGCCGTTGTCAATAAAATAGTATTTCGGATTACTGACCCTTTCGGTAAAATTATCTGCAATATTCGGCACTGTGAGTATAAGGTATGCGTCATTGGCATATCCGAGATAATTTATAACAGTGCTTTTCCCAATCTTGGTTCCCGTGGAGGCCACAATATTTGTGGCTCTTGTAAAGGAAAGAGGCTGATTTACGCTTTCGGCAAGTTTCCTAAACAGCACACGCAGGGCAAATATGTTTTCCACTCTGTGCCTGGCAGCGATATCCCCTAAAAAAATCTTCTGATAAAGACTTGTAAGGTAGTCTCGCTTCACCGGGATTGTCGCACACTCCGGGAAACCTCCAAATTGGAAGTATTCTTCAAAATGTCGCATTAATCTCGCTCTGTCGGCAGTCGTGGCTGAAATCAGCTCACTTTTACTATCTACACCGTTAATATCAAGATATTCACTGAAAGAGAATGGAAATATCTCATGGGTTATAAAACGTCCTCCGAGTGTGGAGGACACATCAACCGAAAGCATACGCGCATTACTTCCCGTGATGACAATTACGTATTTGTTGTCAGCAAGGCGACGTGCAAATTTCTCCCAACCCTCTACATTCTGTATTTCGTCAAGGAAAAGCATTGGGCGTTTGTCGCTCACTCTTGCATGGACCTCCAGGATAGCATTCAAATCTGCCAGATCCATTCCGGCGAGACGTTCGTCTTCAAAATTAAGGTAGATGATTTCATCCCACGTATATCCTCGGGCTATCAAATTCTGGATATGACCATAAAGAAGGTAGGATTTCCCGGCGCGTCTGACACCGACAAGCACCTGACGGTCGAATCCATCAAGAGAAATGTTTCTGGGTATCACCTTGTGTCGCATGACCTCCTGACGGTTTTCCAGCATTACTTCCAGTAAAATATGCTTATTAATCATAGCCATGTCTTGTTTATGGGACAAATTTAATACATTTTTGTCTTATGCACAAGACATATTAAAGATAAATTTACTACTCAGCGTTTTAAGAGCCCAAGATTGTCGATTAAATCAGCAAATTCAACGTTTTTTACTGACAATCGGGCGATTATGCACAATAAAATCGCCTCAAGCAGTGCCATTTGTGCCGGAATTTTATTAATTTTGCGATCGGAGATTCCATACATTATAGATTTTAATCAGTATCAAATGACAAGGATTCTCAACTGCATAGCAATCGCTGTTACCGCACTGGGCATTGCCGGATGTAGAAATGGAGGCAAACGTGAGGCTGACAGGTCAGGGACGCCAATGGCTCAACATATGCAGGATGCCAAACAAATCACCATCGACGAACTGCACGATGCATTACGTCGGTTGAAGGAGGGACAGATGGCATTTGGCTTTTTCGGCATCTGTTCCAGTCCGGTTGCCTGTTATACTTCATACAGGAGGATGGCAATATGAGTAGCAACATTGTTATTATCTGGTCACAACAAATAAGAAAAGAAAATGGACGACAGCAAAAAACTATCTGATCTGGAGAGCATCGTCACGTCTTGTCTTATGACGGATGAGGACATAAGTTTTTGCAACAAATTGTTGCTGATGCTTACAATGTCGAGCGGCAATCCGGAGTGGGTTGAGAATCTGTGTTTTAAAATCATCAAGTCGCAACGTGATATCGAGTTGCGCGGACTTGCCATAACCTGCATCGGTCATTTAGCCAGAATACACGGAAAGATAAACCATAAGAACGTTTTAACTGCATTGACTTCTGTTATGGATAATGCAGAACTATCAGGCAGAGCAGAAGACGCCATGAGTGACATAGAAATGTTTGTAAAAAAGTAATGTTCCCCTAAAGAAAGCTTAATTTTTTAATTTTGCCAGTGAGAAATCTCGCGATTATCATATAACTTTGCGAATAAATGTAAATACGGTTTCAACATAGTGTTTTTCGATTATTCCACCCGACAACTTAGCATGAACCTGACACAATTGCCAATATGTGTGTGAGTCCTGACTTTCATGATCATGAATACATTGCTGACAGAATGATGAGGATTCGTCTGCAGCAAAGATTCCATTAGCAAGGAGATTGCTATCAGTGGGTAATAATTGAAAATTGCTTATCCTGGAAAATGTAACAATAATACAGATTAAAATAATGAATAAAGAGTTAAGGAAACAGATCGCGGATTGGCACGAAGCCGACCGACATCAGGATATAATCGATGTGCTCGAGCGGATTCCTTCCAAGGAGCGTGATTACGAAACCATTGGACTTCTGGCAAGAGCCTACAACAATATTGTTGACGGATACGGCAAAGCTGCAGAGTTGCTTGAATCCATCAGGGAGGAAGGTGAAGAGGATGCCGTCTGGAATTTCAGGATGGGCTATTCGCAATACTATCTTGACAATAACGTGGAAGCTCTCAGATACTTCAACAAAGCCTATGAGCTTGATCCTGAAGATGAAGATACGTTATACTTTATCCGCCAATGCAATATCTATGTACCGCTGACAGGACGTGTCGAAAAATTCTGGAATTGGTTTTTGGATAATGAGACAAAGTTGTCGGGAATGCTCCATCCCAAGACGCAGGAAGACGCCGAGGAATTCATGGTGCTTGTCCGCGAAGGTACAGCTTTGATATCGGAAAACATAAACTACAACTTAGGGGGTGACTACGAGTTCACTTTTTCAGTAGAGGGATGGCCGGATCTCTTCATAATCTATCCCTATATTATCTCTTGTATGCCCGAGAGCCTGAAAACCAAATGGAAATTCTATCCCTTCAACCAGGGTACTGAGGCAGCCTTCGGCTTCAGAATGTATGGAGCCGACATAGATACAGCCAAGATAATGGTGCGCGACTCATATATCGAAAGAGCCGGGAAGTTCCACATTTCGTACTACGCAAAAAATCTCAATACTCTTTCTGAGAATGAAAGCGACAGTGCAATGTGGATTATACTGGAGAACACTCTTGGTGAGGGCATATCGTTTAAGTATATCGACAGAATTGAGCAAGTAGCGGAACCGGAGGTTGGAATGATTCCATTGCCCGAACTGAGAACACATATTAAAAAGACATTGGAATCTCACGACAGAAAGTTTTTTGAGAATCCAAAAGAGATTTACAGCACTTACCGGTTGAATCCACAAGAAAGCGACGAACTGCGCTACGACGTAATAATCGGCTCTACCTGTCTTGATTCCATTGTAGCCGATTACTATAATGATTCAACAGATATTTTCGACCATATCAACAGTTTTGGAGCTCAGGTCGTCTTTATCGCCTTTCCGAATCCTGATGATATTGACAGCAGTGACATCCTGAACCTTCGCCATGTCATTGAGGATAGAATATCCGATGAGATACTTAAGCCGATGAAACTCGGACAAGTCATAGGCGGAGCTGCCGGAACCGACAACAGCTATATTGACCTGATTGTGTATGATCTTATTACTTTTATCCACGCCGTAAATCCATTATTGGCACAATATCAGAAACTATCATTCTATCTGTCGGATTTCAGACAACACGCCGGACTTACCCGACTTACGGAAGCTACATTAGGCACGCAAGGATAACTATGTTTCACAAATAAATAGTAATTTTGTAATTGGCGGATCGACTATGATACTTAAAGAAAAACAACCGAATCCGCTGTCATTAGAGTTTCGTTATCCACAAAAGAAAACGTCATGTTTGATTATAAAGAAATAGAACGAACAGTCAAGGATAATCATCTTCCATTTCAAAAAATAGAAGATGACAATAAAGAGATCTTGACGCAAAAGTTATATGATACTTTTGTAATTGGAAATCCACGTGCATTATGGCTGAACTTTAAATATGTGCCATATCGTATAGATTGCAACATGGATGACCCTTATTTCCATTTATTGGATATAATTGACAAAAATATCGTTTTCTATTTCTTTATAGATTATTGGAATAAGGATTTCGTAGTTTATAAAGCAAGAATGTCAGACATACATAAATTTATAGGAGACTGTGACGGACTCGACGAATATTACTTAGTAACAGAGGATTTTATGGAACTGTATAGTATTACAGACCATGATGATTTGTTCTATATCGATGTGAGAAAAAATGAAAAAAAGAAGTTGATGGTAAAAGAATAAACCGACCTGAGGGTCTGTAATTAACCGGATATTATAGGCAAAAAGAAATTCCAACATGAAAAAAGAAAAGCATTTTTACATAAATGGACGAGAAGATGAAGTTCTTCTTAAAAATTGGGAAACTTGTGATGGGTGTATCGCAACTGATAGAATTACAGTAGATGGCTTACCTGTCGGATATATGTATCGTGAAAAACCGGAAAAAGGCAATTGGTTTGAAGGATATGACAGCGGATGGCGATTTACAGCAGGGGACGAGAGTGACGAATATATGCAAACGGTCGAAAATAGTGGTATATATAAGTTAAATACTATCTGCCAGTACGACCCTGATATAATTCCATTACTTCACGCTCCATATGGTACTGCCTATATCAGAGATGAAAATGGAGTATTTCAAGAAGAACCTTTTGAGCCCCAGGAGGGATAATGCTGGGAACTGTCCGCGAATGTAGAGCTCCACAATAATAAATATTTTTTTGATAAATATATCCTTTATCAATATTACAGATTATGAAGATATTACATACTTCCGATTGGCATCTCGGTCAAGTTTTTTATAGTTATGACAGGACTGATGAATATGTGCATTTCTTCCATCAACTGAAGGAAATAGTAAAGTCACACCATCCGGATGCTATGGTTGTAAGTGGGGATATTTTTGATGTGTCTTCCCCATCATCGTCTATTATGAGATTGTTTACAGACTTTATTCTCGAACTCCACGAGATGGAGGATGGAATGACAATCGTAATCACATCCGGCAATCATGATAGCGCTTCCAGGATTGATATAAACAGAAATCTTTGGAAGAAAGCCGGGATTCATGTGTTAGGGAACGTAAAAAGGGAAAACGGGATTTATGATTTCAGCGACAATACAATTGAAATACCAGGAAAAGGTTACGTCATGGCAATACCTTATATCAACCGGGCATTCATGGGTAACGCAAATAATGAAAACACACCTGAAGAATCATTTTTCAGTATGACGGCTGAATATTTGGGAAAAGTCAATGTTGATAATCTGCCATGTGTATTGATGTGCCACCTAACTGTGGATGGATGTGACATGAAGGGACACAAAACGGGAATGATCGGAAATATAAACTCTGTAAAAAATACAATATTCGGGAAAGCATACGATTATGTTGCTTTGGGACATATCCATAAGGCACAGCAACTGGATGAAGCCGGGAGAATCAGATATTCCGGCACTCCAATTGCAGTTTCTTTTGATGAAGACTATCCCCATGGCGTTTCAATTGTTGATATAGAAAAAGGTTCATTACCAAGCGTAAGCCGGATAGAGATCAAACCGCTGAGAGAATTAAAAACGTTCCCTGAAAAACCGGTAGACTTAAAGAAAGCGTTAAAGCTATTTGCCAAATTGCCCGATAACGATAATTCATATATAAGATTAAATGTGGCTCAAGAAAATGATCTGCCCGCAGATTGTCTGGAATTAGCGTCTTCAATAGCAGCCGATAAAGACTGTAGATTCTGCATAATAAAATACACTCGCCTGAACAGTCTGCAAAATGAGAAAGAAATGATAAATTTAAGTTCATCACAGTTCTCTGAGTTGAATCCGAATGAAATAGCTTCAAGATTTTTTAAAGCTTCAGGAATACCCGATTCCCAAAGCGACATATATATGTCGCTCCTTCAACAGCTACAAGACGAATATTCTTTAGAAAACAATTTATAACATGATACTCAAAAATTTATATATCCATAACATCGCATCAATTGCTGATACGGAGATAGATTTTAAAGGCGAAATACTTGGAGACGCTTCAATTTTTCTTATTACCGGAGAGACGGGAGCCGGGAAAAGTACCCTCCTTGACGCCATATGTCTTGCCCTTTACGACAAGACTCCTCGTATGACTTCGGTTGCCAAAGAAGATATTGGTGCCGGCTTCGACAATGACGACAAATATTATTATAATGACAATTCTCAATTTCTACGCCGCGGTACAGGAGAGGGTTGGGTAAAATTAAAATTTGACGGAAACGACGGAAAAGAATACGAGGCTACCTGGGCTATACAAAGGAACTACAAGAAACCTGACCGGCGATTGCAGAAACCGACACGATCTTTGATATCTGGAGACGGAAGCTACGCCGAGACAAATAAAAGGGTTATTCCTGACAAAATTATAGAATTGACAGGATTGGATTATGACCAATTCTGCAGGACTGTGATGCTTGCACAAGGAGATTTTTCAAAATTCCTTAAAAGTGAGAAAGGGGAGAAGTCGGAAATATTGGAGAAGTTGACGGGGACAGAAATATATTCGATAATAGGCAGAAAAATTGCCACACATTATCTTGAAAAGAAAAGAGACTGGGAAGAAATAAAGTTCGAAATTAAAAATATCTCACTTCTTACCGAGGAGGAAATATTTGAAAAAAGACGAGGGATCGACAATCTGATTAAAGAATCTGACGAAATTACAAAAAAAACTGAAGAAGTTGGGATAAAAGTAAAATGGCTTCAGGATATTAAAAATCTTACAGCCATGAAGTCCGAGTCGTCCTCGAAACTGGAAGAATTGGAAGCAATTACTAAATCCGAGTCTTATATCGAAGAAAAAACTCTTGTAAAGGATTATAACCTTTCAGAAGAAGCTCGCCAATTTTACCGAGAAAAGGAGAATTGCCTGAATATTCTTCAAGGAAAAGAAAAGTTGTATTTAAAGCTTAAAGAGAATGTTGAGAATTGTGCCAAAGCAGTTGAAGTGGCGGAGTCAGAAGTTAAAACGTTACAGAAAGAGCTTGAAGAAAATCTAAAATATGAAGAACAATTAAATCCTTCAAAAATTAATGATGAAATACACAACCTTAACAAACGGCTAAGTGATATAAGTGAAGTAAGTGTAGCATTAGCTAATTTGAATAATTCAAAAAGCCGCCTGGATGAATTATTCTCTGAAGTCAAGGGAAGGCAAAAAACAATTGACGAGTGTGATGTTGTAATCAAAAGTCTCTCCGACCCGATAAAAAAAGGAGAGGCAAGGCTACTCGAAGCCACCTCTGATCTGGCAAAAATAGAATTGGCAACCTCTGATGCTGTGAAGTCTATAAGATTGTCAGTTGCAGAAGGAGATATGTGTCCGGTATGTGGATCCAAAATTGAAAAGAAACTTGAGGAATCATTGTTCTCGTCCATGCTGCTCACATTAAGTGAAAAGAAAAAGGCGATGGAACACGATTTGCTTCAACTTAAATCGAAGCAATATTCAGCAATGGAATTACAAAAAGAAACCATGAATATCCTCAAAGTTTTGAATGACAAAATAGAAAAACAAATCAAAAAAAACGCGGATCTTTCAAAAGAATTCGAAAGCAAGACAGAAGAATGTGGCTATGGAAATATAGATCATGTAAAATTGCCTGAAATAATTGAGAACGAGAAACAGACTCTCAACAATTCCATTTCTGAATTGCGCAAAATTCAGAAGGAAGCAGGGGAGTTGCGCCAAACGATTGCAGGTATGCAAAAAGCGTTAAAGAAGGTGATGATTTCACTTGAAAGAGAGAGAGAGGAATCTATGAAATCAATTATCGCCATGTCGGAATGGAAAACAGACAAGAAGAATATTGAAGATAAATTGAGTATCGCCACAGAGAGAATAACCTCTTTCCTGAACAGCAATGACAATATGACGGAGATGCGTCTAAAACAATTAAACGAAACTGACAAAAAAACAATTGACAGAGTCGAGCTGTCTCATAAAACAATATCCGAGAATATAAACAGGGAGATTGGTGCTTTGACTAATATTTCACACCAAATAACATCCCTTGAGTTAAACATGCCCAAATTTGAAGAGGAAGAATCCGAAGAATCATTGAAAGAATGTATGGAGACTCTTACAGTCAGTTTAAATTTGAAACAACGAGAAATCGGACAATTCAAGGAGCAACTTGAAAAAGACGAATCTGCAAGAAAATCATTTGAAAAGAAAATAAAAAAAGAGGAGGAGGCAAGAGAAGAGAAAGAAAAATGGGAAGGTTTATATCGGTTGCTCGGCGATACAGATGGAATCAAATTCAGGAATGTTGCACAAAGTTTTGTATTGCATTCCTTGCTTGACAACGCCAATATGTATATGAAAAATTTTACAGACAGATATACATTGACTTGCAATCCCGGCTCCCTTGCAATCCTGGTTAAAGACTGTTATCATCCAAGCGAGCCGCAACCTGCAAGTATCCTCTCAGGAGGAGAGAGTTTCATGGCTTCTCTGTCGCTGGCTCTCTCTCTGTCTAATATGAGATCAGGAGGAGGTGGTGCCGACGTTCTTTTCATCGACGAAGGTTTCGGCACACTTTCTCCGGAATATCTCGGCAATGTTATGGACACTCTTGAGAAACTTCATCAAATCGGGGGTAGGAAAGTAGGGCTTATCAGCCATGTCCCGGAAATGAAAGAAAGAATCCCTGTCCAGATCAATGTGAACAGGGAATCTCCGGCACTAAGCCGTGTATCTATTTGCAGTTTGAGATAATCCGTATAAATTATTCGCCGATCATTGAAAGGAATTCTTCTTCCGAAATCATTGGGATACCCAGTTTTTCGCATTTTTCGCGTTTTGCAGGCCCCATGTTTTCTCCTGCGAGAACAAAGGAAGTCTTCTTAGAAATACTTCCAGAGTTTTTAGCACCTTCTCTTTCAATAATGTCTTTATACTCATCTCGCGAATGATGTGAAAAAGTACCTGAAATAACAACCGTCTTGCCTTGGAGAGCAGTTCCCTGAGGAGCCATTTTGTCTTCAGACAGTTGCATCTGCACTCCGGCAGCTGTCAATCGGTTAATGTTGTCAATACTCACGGGATCGCGTAAATAGTCATAAATACATTTTGCAATCACGGGACCTACATCCGGAATTGCTGTAAGTTCGGATTCAGACAGGGAAAGCAAATTTTCCATAGATTTGACATATTTGGCAAGCCTCTTCGCCGTCGTCTCGCCTACATTCGGAATTGAAAGGGCATATACCACTCTTTCAAACGGAACATTCTTAGATGCTTCAATTCCCTCGAGAATTCTGATTGCAGTCTTTTCTCCGATGCGGTCGAGCGTTTCAAGTTTCTCCTGTGTGAGGTCATACAGATCAGCTATGCGCTCCACAAGTCCGCAATCAAAGAGCAACTCAGCCGTTTCCTCCCCGATACCGTCGATATCCATCATTCTTCTTGCACAAAAATGTTCAATCTTTCCTGTGATCTGTGGACGGCATCCATAATGATTGGGACAGCACCATGCCGCATCCCCATAAATTCTCACAAGAGGCGTCCCACAGACAGGACAATTGGATACGAATCGTATGGCAGAGGCATCCTGTTGACGTCTGGATTTATCGACTCCGGTGATCTTTGGAATTATTTCCCCTCCTTTCTCAACATATAACCAATCACCTTCATGGATATCAAGTTCCTGAATGATATCGTCATTATGAAGAGATGCCCTTTTTACAATAGTGCCGGACAGCAATACGGGTTCAAGGTTGGCTACAGGAGTGACAATGCCCATTCTTCCGGTTTCAAACGACACAAAACGTAGGGGAGTGCAGGCATTCTCCGGATTAAACTTAAATGCTATCGCCCAGCGTGGAGATTTAGCAGTGAATCCAAGATTCAACTGTTGTCTCAAAGAATTGATCTTAAACACAAGTCCATCAGTCGCCACGGGGAGTTCACTTCTTTGTTTATCCCAAAAATTTATGAAATTGTTGACATCTTCAAGAGACTGCAACATCGACATATTTTTCGACACCTTAAATCCCCATTTGCGAGCAGCTTCCATATTATCATAATGATTGTCATATGGAAGATTGTCGCTCATAAGATAATAGAAGCGGGCATCAAGATGGCGTCTGGCGACTTCTCTGGAATCCTGCATTTTCAACGTACCGGATGCCGCATTACGGGGATTGGCAAAGAGAGGTTCCTCATTATATGCCCTTTCAGCATTAAGTTTTTCAAAAACTTCCCAGGGCATCAATATCTCTCCGCGTATTTCAAATTCATCAGGCCAGTCTCCAGGTTGTAGACGCAAGGGAATACTTCTGATAGTCTTGACATTTGCAGTCACATCATCGCCTTGTGTGCCATCTCCTCTTGTCACAGCCCGCACCATCATACCGTTCTTATATGTGATCGATATCGAGGTGCCGTCAAATTTCAATTCGCCCACAATACTGAATTTTTCTCCTTGCAGAGCTTTGCGAAGACGTTCAAACCATTCGTCAACTTCCTCAATCGAATAAGAATTGGAAAGCGACATCATGGGACGGGCATGTACCACATGTTCAAAACCCTTTGTCAAATCTGAGCCCACACGCTGAGTGGGAGACAACGGGTCAGAAAATTCAGGAAATTCTTTTTCGAGTTTCTCAAGTTCTTTCATCATCATGTCAAACTCCTTATCAGAAATTTCAGGAGCATTCATGACATAATAATTATGATTATGTCTATGCAGATCTTCTCTTAAAAGATCGATTTTAGATTTGGCGCTTATGGGATCCATAATTTTAATGAGTTATCGCTTTCGTGGAAACAATTTTCTAATATTGGTTATCTGTTTTGCAAAATTCCCACCCGCAACAACTATGGAGACGGCGAGAAGAATTAGTATGATGCCTAATGCTATTCTTGGAGTCAATACCTCTCCAAACAGAGTCACTCCTATTAAAACCGCTGTAAGAGGTTCGAGAGCCCCAAGTATTGCAGTAGGTGTCGGACCTATCAATTGAATAGCATACGTTGTGCAAAGGAATGACACAGCCGTGGGAAGTATCGCTATTCCCAAAAGATTTATCCACGATATAAAGCTCTTGGGAGTGACCATGGTGTCACTCAAAATTATTTTGCATGCAAAAACAAAAACGCCAAACAATAGAACATAAAAAATGACCTTTAAAGTTGGCATATCCCGCAATTTTGTCTGATTTACACCTACAATATACAATGCATAAGTGAGAGACGACACCATAACAAGCATTGTGCCCAAGAGACTAATAGTTTTTCCATCAGAACTTTTATAAAGCAATGCAATGCCTGCAAGAGCCATGACTATGCAAAGTCCGGTACTGACTGTAAACTTTTCCTTAAACCCTATAGCCATAATCATTGCCACCATAATGGGATAAACAAAAAGTATTGTCGACGCAATCCCGGCATCCATATAAGTGTAACTGATGAAAAGCGATAGGGATGATACGGCAACAAGAATTCCCATAACAAACAATTGTAAAGTCTGTGTGGGTGTCACTTTAAATTCATCCTTACCTCGTCTCACCAAGAGCATAAGTCCCATTATCGGCACAGCAAGGAGATATCTGAAAAATAAGACAGAATCCGGATTCATTCCTTCTGCATACAACGGTAATGCAAAGAGAGGGTTTGTGCCGTAACTCGCTGCCGCTATTGCCCCGACAAAGAATCCTTTTGCTTTACTACTCAACATAATAATCTAAATTTATCTATTAAAGATAAGGATATTTCACACTCCATAGAAACAACGCCTCTCCCGGCATTGACACTCCCGCGGAGCATCGGTCTTTTTTTGCAATTATATCCCGGAATTGCTCAAGAGTAATCTTCCCTCTTCCAACTTCAACCAAGGTTCCTACCACGGCTCTAACCATATTTCGTAGAAATCTGTCTGCTGAAATTGTAAAGACTATTCCTTCTTCAAATAAACCGGGCATAATCCCGTCGGCATTATCAATTTTCTCCCAGCTTGCATATCTGACGTCGCAGATATTTGTTTTTGCATCAGAATGCAATTTAGCAAAAGAAGTGAAATCTTTTGTGTGTAACAATATGGAAGCCGCCTCATTCATTTTGCCAATATCAAGGCGGATAGGGGAGTGACATGTATACGGATAAATAAAAGGAGATTTTTGATAAGTTACAAAATATTTGTATGTCCTTTCTATTGCGTCAAAACGCGCATGCGCATCATCCGACACCTGAATAATATCGGCAATCGCTATGTCTTTCCCTACAAGGCGATTAAGAGATAAAATCAACTTCCCCTTATCTTTGACGCCTTCCGGGAGATCAAAATGAGCATACATCTCTCTTGCATGTACACCTGCATCCGTTCTTCCAGCTCCTACAATTGAAATCGGGAGGCGTGTCACTATTGACAACGCCTCCTCAATCTTTTGTTGCACCCCAACTGCATTTGGTTGAGATTGCCAACCATGGAATTTTTCTCCGTTATACGACAGTTTAAGGAAATATCTCATTTTTTAATCACGCTCAAGATATGTGATACCATAGAGACCCGATTTATAGTTGTTTAAGAATTGACGACCTTCTTCAGGAGTTATCACTCCTTGCTTCATGGATTTAGACACCCATGCCTCAAGATTCCGCACCAATTTCTTAGGATTATATTCAACGTAATCAAGCACATCCGCTACAGGTTCTCCATCAATTATCTGTTCTATGGAATATCCTTCGTTGTTCACTGTTATATGAACTGCACTTGTATCTCCGAAAAGATTGTGAAGATCACCAAGTATTTCCTGATATGCCCCTACAAGGAATACTCCTATGTAGTAGTGTTCATTTTGCTTCAACGGATGCACAGGCAAAGAATAAGACATTCCCTGAGGGGAGACAAATCGATTTATCTTGCCGTCAGAATCGCAAGTGATATCCTGGATTGTGCACCGGCGTGTCGGCTTCTCGTCAAGTCGGGAGATCGGGATGATCGGGAAAACTTGGTCTATCGCCCAAGAATCCGGTAGACTCTGGAACAATGAAAAATTGCAGAAATATTTTTCCGGCAACATTTTGTCTACTTTTCTCAACTCTTCCGGCGGATGTTTCATTGATCGTGTCAAGTCATTAACATCGCGTGCTACAGACCAGAATAGTTTTTCAATTTGTGCCCTTGTGCGAAGATCAAGCAAACCGAGGCTAAACAATTCAAGTGCCTCCTCTCTAATTTGAAGAGCATCATGCCAATCTTCGAACATTGTCGTGGGATTGATCCGGTCCCATATATTATAGAGTTCTTTAGCCAATTCGTGGGCATCATCTTCTATTTCCTCAGTGTCATTCCATATTGGGAGCTGTGTAGTCTCCAATACTTCAATTATCAAAACAGAATGATGGGCAGTCAGAGAGCGTCCGCTTTCTGTAATTATATTAGGCTGTCGAAGACCATTTTTCACACATACATCAACCAATGCGGAAACTGAGTCATTGACATACTCTTGAATTGAATAATTCATCGAGTTTTCACCGAATGAGGAGCGAGTGCCATCGTAATCAACACCAAGACCTCCGCCTATATCCACGAAGTCTATATTAAATCCCATTTTAGAGAGCTGCACATAAAACTGCATTGCCTCCCGGAGTGCATTCTTGATCCTTCTGATTTTAGTGATCTGGCTGCCGATGTGGAAATGAATCAGTTTGAGAGAACCTGTCATATCGTTCTTCTCAAGGAATGACAAAGCATCAAGGAGTTCTGAAGAATTGAGTCCAAACTTGCTCACATCTCCCCCTGATTCTTCCCATTTCCCACTTCCTGACGATGAGAGCTTAATTCTCATACCTAAGTTAGGCGTGATATTAAGCCGTTTTGCAACATCAGCAATCAATTTAAGTTCATTCAGTTTTTCGACAACAAGATATATCCTACGACCCATTTTTTGAGCAAGCAAAGCAAGCTCAACATAATCTTCATCTTTATATCCATTGCAGACAATCAACGAATTGGTATGTGTGTTGACCGCAAGCACCGCATGTAGTTCAGGTTTGGAACCTGCCTCAAGACCAATGTTATACTTATTGCCATGGCTGACAATCTCTTCAACCACTTGGCACATTTGATTGACCTTGATAGGATATACTATATAATTCTGCCCCTCATAATGATAATCTTCAGCAGCTTTTTTGAAGCATGAAGATATCTTCTGTATTCTATTGTCAAGAATATCGGGAAAACGCAAAAGCATGGGGGCAGATACATCACGGATACGCAGCTCGTCGATTACTTCCTTTAAATCGACCGGAACACAGTCTTCCCGCGGTGTTACCTGTACGTGACCTTTCTCATTAATCGAGAAATACTTTAGCCCCCATCCACTGATATTGTAGATTTCAGCCGAATCTTCAATACGCCATTTTCTCATCTCTGACTTAAATGATATGTTTATAGGTTAATAACAATTTTCAGAAAAATATTATCATATATTTCTCAATAATTCAATTTTCGCTTGCGAAAGTTGATGGTTAGGTTGCGAATCTTAAATAATATAATCTAAGATCGTCTTCCCAGAATTTCAAATTTCTCAACTATTATTTCTGTTCTCCTCCGCGTAATTTTCATACGGTCTTCATATTCTCTGCTGCGAAGATAACCCTCCACATATAACTGTGTGCCTTTTCTCACATATCTTTCCACTAAAGAAGCGTTCTGTCCTCCAAAAACAAGATAATGCCATTCCGTTACTTCCGTACGAGTGCTGCCCCGTACTTCATTTGTAGCTAAAGAAAGATAAGCAACAGCCCTGTCTTTGTCAGGGTATCGCATTTCTGGATCATTTCCCACATGTCCAAGAAGTATGACCTTATTAACCGACATATGAATAATATACGTTAAGATAATAGTTAATCCGGATTTATGCAAACCATGAAGCCTGCCTTGAAGATGCCTCTCCGATATCGCCAAATCTTGATGGCTTTAGATTTAACCCCACTTTTTCGTGAAGTGCGAACAGAAGATTCATGGCATGCAAGGCATCTCCGGCGCCACCCCGCAAATGACAATCGCCCACTGCCTCAATTTCAATAAGGTCCGCTCCAGGCTTACAGAAAGAAACCACACATTTTTGTGTGCCTTCAACTTCTTCACCTCCCACCTTCGAAAGTGAAGTGTACGCGAAACTATGATCATCGTAAATAGAATCATATATACGGTCAATTTCGGCAATGGCAACGGGACATGTCATGGAAGCGATAACCCGCATTGATCTTCCTCTTCCTTCAGAAACTATTTTCATATTGATTTTGCCACCAAAACTGTTTTGTGCTTGTTTTAGCTGACGAGCAATTTCATCAGAAACTTTTTTAGGATCAATTCCCTTTGCTAAATTTTCAGGAGCCACAACAGTCAAGGATATTTCAGAGGGAAGGAGAAGGTTTGTTGCCAATGGATAGAGTGCAATCAAAGCGAGAGAAGCAACCGGAGTAGGTACAATCGACATTCTGGCTCCTCTGACCAATGGCTTTCTGTTAATTTCAGAAAGTCCATATTCCATTTCCATAGTAGACCAATCATCAAATCTTCCGGGAGACAGGTCAATCACACGCAGTTGTTCCATATCGAGAGCTTTCTCAATCACACTTCTACCAATCTCAGAATCATCCATAATGAAGATCACATCTAATTTAGAAAGATCTAAGCGGTCTGTGAAATTCATTATCCTTTCGCCAATAAAACCATGGTGACAAGAAGATATCTGGCGCCCAGAGAGGGTAGGGGCATATAGTGTCTCGACCTCCACTTCCGGATGATTGAGTAAAAGCCTTAATAATTCACCGGCATCAGGCTTATCAGCACCAATAATTCCAATTTTAATCATGATCAAATCTTAAAATGAAATTTGAGAGATATCTATTCCCAAAATATCGGCAAATAATTCAGCTGCCTTATTGCGAGAAACATCTTCACGAAGAACAACAAGGATAGTGTCGCTTCCAGGGATAGTTCCCAAGATCTCTTCCTTTCCACGCATATCAATATCATATGCCAGCCCGGCAGCATATCCTATGCGCGTTTTTATAACTATAAGATGTCCGGAAAAATGCAGCGACAAGAAACCACTCTGATAATTTGCCCTTGGAGGAGCCTGTCCTAAAGAAAGGATCTTGTCTTTCAAGGAATCGCTTTCCGGCAAAACATACATATATGTCCCTCTGTCGGTCGGCACCTTTGTAGTGCGCAACATTTTTAGGTCGCGCGACAAGGTTGCCTGGGTAACTTTATGCCCCTTTTGAGACAACAAGTCTGCAAGTTCTTCCTGACTGCCGATACACTGATTTCGAATTAGGTCGATAATCAGGTCAATCCTTTTTCTTCTATTTTTCATTGTTACTCTTTTTGAGCGTTTCTATTATCGATTTCATTTTTAATCCTTGCCGCCTCTTCATAGTCTTCATTTTCTGCAGCAAGCAACATCGCTTCCGACAATTGGGAGAGAGACATTTTTGCGAGATTTATTTTTTTCGAAGCTGAAGAGAAACCGGTGTCTTTTCCATGAGTATCGGAAGGACGAACCTCCTTGTCATCAGATTCAAAACCAGCCTCCCTTAAAACCGATTCCGTAGTATAAATCGGGGCTCCAACCCTGATTGCAAGAGCCACGGCATCTGACGAACGGGAATCAATGACTCTTTCTGTTTTACCATCAGAAAAAACAAGATCAGCAGCGAAGACTCCATTAGGAAGTTTGTAAATATTTACCTCCATCAAAGATATTCCGAAAGAAGCAAGAGTTGTCACCATCGTGTCGTGTGTCAAAGGACGTGGAGTGGCGACTTCCTGAAGTTTACATTCAATGGCTTGAGCCTCCGGAAAGCCAATTATGATAGGGATTCTCCTGGTGGCGCCCGTTTGTTGTAGAATTAGGGCGTAGACGCCTGATTCAATTTGATTATAGGTGATCCCTACCAACTCAAGTCTATATCTTTTTTCCATATCTTTTGATCAGTCTTTCGTTTTTGATTCCTCAGAAATTATAGTCTTACTATGATGCCTTCTATGCTTTTTTTCAGCATTTGAAATCATTGCTGAACCAAGACATAAAATTTTATCAGGCGAATATACTATAGCGAACTGTCCCGGGGCTATACCTTGGACATCACTGTCAGAAAGGATTTTAATATCACCATCTGAAGATTTAATCAAAATACCCGTATAAAATTCAGGAGAATGTCTGGTTTTAAAAGCTATTTCAACTCTATCATCTTCAGCACCCGATAAAACAGAAAATGGATCGCCACTAATCCAATTAGGCTCAACCAATGGTATTACTCGACCATATTGCAGCTTAGTGTCATAGCCGTTTGAAACGTAGATAACATTATCTCTGATGTTTTTTCTAACCACAAACCAGGGACCTCCACTTAACCCCAATCCCTTGCGCTGACCTATGGTGTAAAACCAATATCCTCTGTGCACGCCGATTTTTTTCCCGGTCTCAATTTCTATGACAGGACCCTCTTTCTCTCCAAGATGCCGGGCTATAAAATCAGAATAATCTATTTTCCCAAGGAAGCAGATCCCTTGGGAGTCCTTGCGAGAGGCATTTGGCAATGAAACGTCTTTTGCGAGTTGTCTCACCTCAGATTTATCCATATCTCCAAGCGGGAACATAAGATGAGACAATTGCCTATACGAGATCTGGGCGAGAAAATCAGTCTGATCCTTTACCGGATCCTTTGCAGTGGCAAGGAAAAGCTTGCCGTCTCGCTCTTTGATAGAGGCATAATGACCTGTGGCAGTTTTATCATAGTCTTTTCCCCAACGTTCTTCAAAAAAACCGAATTTAATCATTTTGTTACACATCATATCAGGATGAGGGGTCAGTCCCTCCTTCACAGTCCGCAATGCATACGACATGACATGATCCCAATATTCTTCATGAAGGGAAACAATTCTTAAAGGAAGTCCATATTTTCTTGCAATCAGAGTGCACATTTCTATATCTTCATCGGCAGAACAATCCCCTTCACCATTATCCATACCTATCCGTATGTAGAATAGATGAAGGTCATGCCCTTCAGAAGCTAATTTGTGTACGACAACAGCACTATCGACCCCTCCAGATATTAAAACAGCGATTTTCATACCTCCTCCAATTCTCCTTCACTTTTATTTTCAGAATGAATAATATGCAGCGAAAGGAAATAATCTACAGAAATTTTACCGGGGCCTACTAAAATTAGAAAGAAGTAGACACCAAGAAACATTATAGGAAGATATCCTTGCTGATGCCAGTCAATTAGATAAGTTGCTTCCGTCACATAATCATGAAGCAGATAATATTCAGCGACAAGCATAGCTAAGAAGGGTGGAATTATCATTACTCTTGTAAGGAATCCAATCATTATAAAAAGCGAACATATCACCTCTATGCTGATCATGATTATAAGCGATGACTCTGAATCCATACCGAATACAGATGGGAACAATTCATGAACACGGTCAAAATGGGCAATCTGACGGATACCAAACTGCATAAGCATAATTCCTATAAACAACCTAAGGAATAATCTTCCAAGATTGGTGTAAGAATATCCGGTGAAACGGAAATAGGTGCGTTTCATAAGACCGGAAAAGCTCAATCTCCTCATAATAATCTAATTTTTAGGATTATTGGTAAGTTCCAAAACTTTAGATATAGCGGTCCCCAATGTGGTATTCTTTAAAAGAATAGTGCCGTCTGTGCCTATTGTATATACAGAAGGCATTGCTCTAAGATCATAAATTTTATTAAGCTCTTCACCACATCCTACAGTCCATTTTGAAGAATAATTCACGACTTCATTTTTCCATCCCTCCATTTTATCAGGCACTATAAAAAGTATGTTGACTTTACCTTTATTGACAGCCTCAGTCAAGGCTGCATTTGATTCCATCCTGAGACGTGTGAGACGCCAATCTGTGTCTTTAGGGTTTCCAAAAATTATAATAGTGCACGTCGCCATTGGAAAGTAATTCGACTTATCTCCATTGACATTTTCGAAAGAAAACTCTGGTGCCTTATTGCCAATGATGGTATTGCTCAACACTTTTAGTTGCTCTTCATATTTTTTCTTTCGTTGTGCCGGCACTTTCTTATTTTTTACAATCGCATTCAGGAATTTAAGGTATACTTCGTCGACCCAAACCTCAGCACGAGGACCGTAAATATTCTCCTCGGCAGCTTTTGTAAATTGAAGCAACAATACCGGGTTTTTAGAAATGGTCTGAATCAGTTTATCTGTGGCAACAACTGCTTTATCTCTTGATGACCATCTCAATGGGACAGAGAAAACACGAAATGCGTCATTAAGAGCGTTCTGGTCTACTGTAGATTTCGATTTAAAATCCATTTGATCCCAAAAATGTTCCACCAGATAATCTGATTTTGCCTCAAGCGTCGGCAACTCCTGAGGCGCGGAAGGATATTCAAACAGGGGTTCTATCTCAATCACTTCCTGCGCGTTTAAGGCAAAAGACGCAGAAGAAAACGAGAAGAATGTAAGAAATAGAAATTTACGAATAGTCTTTATCATGTTACAGATTATTTTTAATCATTATTAATCGTGTATGAACTCATTAATCCGGGCTGCCCACTGCAAATATCCGTCTCCTGTCAGATGGAGTCCGTCATTAGTATATTCAGGTTTCAATTTGCTGGAATCGGGATCTGCAAGAGATTCCCAAAGATCAATGAACATCACATTTTTTTTAATTGCCAGTTTTTTTAATGCATCATTAAATTCAATCAAAATATTTTCTTTGCCTATAAGATTTTTGTAGCGTAAAAAATCATTATTGATAGGCATAACAGACTGAACGTAAAGTTTCGTAGACGGTGAATCGTGAATAATCTTATTCACAAGTCTGTCATATTTTTCAATCAATGCAGATACAGGCAAATTATGCGAGATATCGTTAATGCCGATAAGAAGGAATATTTTAGCCGGTTTTCCTGCGAGGACGTTGTCTATTCTTTCGTAGACGCCATCAATAACATCTGAATTTATCCCTCTGTTTTTTATATGATGATCTGAAAACAACTCAGAGAACTCACCTCCGTCGGTTATAGAGTTCCCAACAAACACGATGTCTTGAGAAGTTATCTGAAGCTTTTCAAAAAGAGACACCCTCTGAAGCCAATATTCACTTCTCTTTTCCGCGTATGCTTTAGAAAGAGAACCTAACGACAAAATTACTGCCAAAAGAATCTTTATCGATTTCATAGTCATCTCATTGATTTCCGATATGATAAGCAATAAGTCCCTTCATAGGACCCGATGTTACTTCAGATACTTTATAACCAACAGATGCGGCTGCCTCTCTTAAAATTTTTTCAAAATGGAATGCTATCGAACCAGTGAAACAAATGTCGAGGGAATTAGCCCCATTATACATAGCCACATTCCTCTTTACGAATTTTGTCAATTCTTTTAGAACCAGAGAATATATATATGGATTCCAAAGATTTTTAGCAATAAACGGTACGAATGAAGCCAGGAATTTGTTGGGAGCCGGCTTTCTGTAAACATTCTCAAGGATATCTGGCAAAGTGAGTTTATACTCGTTAAAAAATTCTTCTTTGATATTTACGGGCAATTGCTCCTTGAGAGCATCACTCACAAGACATTTTCCTAAAGCGGCTCCGCTGCCCTCGTCTCCGAGAACGTATCCCAAAGATGGAATCTGCGATATGATATCGACACCATCATATAAGCATGAATTTGATCCGGTCCCTATTATACAAGCAATCCCTTTTTTATTGCCCAAAAGAGAACGGGCGGCGGCAAGAAGATCCGAATTCACATGACATTCCGCTCCAAAGAAAGAAGCTTGTAAAGCTGCCTTAACCTTGTCGCAAATATACGGAGTGGCACAACCTGCTCCATAATAATGAATCTCTTCTACAAAACTATCTGCCGATATCATACCGCGGACTTGTTGAAAAGCATTCTCTATCGCTTCCTGCGAAGAAAGCAATGCGTTGAGCCCGTCTGAGGTAAAAGACTGAGCCACTTTGCCATCAGTGTCGAGCAATGTCCATTCTACATTGGTAGAACCGGCGTCAGCTATCAATTTACTTTTCATGCACGTTTCAATACAAAAGAGGGAAGAATCGGTAAACAAAATTATGTGCAATAAATCATCAGCGGTGAAGATAAACATCTTCCTAAAATTAATTACACAAACAACCACAAAATTAATAATATTTTTATAAGTATACAATTATTCCTGCTGGAAAATATAAAAAAGAAAAGGCGTCCCGGTCGGGGCGCCTTCACATTTTCTCTAATCTAACCACCTTTCCGGCTCGGCGGTTTTACTGTTTTTTTATTTGGTTGCTAAAGCAGAAAGCTTAGAAACCTTCCGGTTCATCGAAGTTAGACCATTCGCCTACAATCTGACGAAGTTGAGTATCGCCGATTGTACGAAGATCGGTAAGATTGACATTATAGCTAATGTTGAGATAAGTCAGCATCTGGTCAAAGCTTACATCGAGAGTTTGAAGCTGGTTGTTGCTCAAGTTGACTCTCTGCAGGAACGAAAGATTGCTTAAATCAACATAGGTAAGGTCATTCCATTCAAGATTGACAAATCCAAGAGTAGGAGTACCTGTTACAGTAAACGTGGTGAGGTCGTTGTAAGGTGCAAAGATATCATTGAGTGCCTTACATCCATTGACTACGAGCTCCTGCATGTGGTTGTCGTTGCAAGCAAGTGTCACAAGAGAAGGAAGTTCCTGAATGTAGAGCTTCTGAATCTTATTCCCTTGGAGGTTAAGGTTCTCAAGCTTAACAAGACCGGCAAGCGTAATGCCTGAAAGCTCGTTGTAGCCTGCGTAAAGGGTCTTAAGTGCCGGGCAGCTCTCAACTGTAAGTTCCTCCAGACGATTGCTCATACAATTAAGATAAGTAAGATTAGCTGCATTTGAGACATCAAGATCTACAATATGGTTAGATGCAAGATTAAGTCTCTTGATAAAAGGAGCACCTGTAAGATCAATTTCAGACAGACGGTTTCTGTTAAGCTTTACTGTCTGGAGCTGGTCACATCCCTGAAGAGCAATGTTTGCGATACGGTTTTTCGAAGCGTTAAGCTCGACAAGTGAGGGCGCACCCGCAATTGTCAGTTCCGTGATCTTGTTGTTGCTTATGTCAATTTTTTGCAGTGCTGGAAACGCTGAAAGATCGAGAGAACCACCAAGATCTTTGCCATCCCATTTTATGTCTGTGACATGTCCTCCAGAAACTGTAATGCCGGGAAGATTTGCGACACTGCCTCCCTGGAATCCGAGAGCATCCCCGTTATTTCCACCCTTGGCTGATGGTTGACTGATAAAAGCCTGAAGGCTTTTAGCTTCATTCTTTGAAAGATTTTGGCTCCATGCGCATGAAAGCGACATTACTGCTGCCAAAAATAGTACTGTTCTTTTCATAACTCGATAATTTAAGATTAAGAGAAATTTTTGTTTGTTATATCTCTAAAACGTTTCCTAAATAAATTGGTTTAATCCGTTGCTAAAATTTTTAGTTATTCTTTGAAAAAAGTTAAATATGCATATTAGAAGCATTTTATCATTAAATAAAACAATAATATGTAACCTTCCATCATGTTTTTATAATTATTATTAAATTTGCATTTCGAATCTTCTTATTGCCGCAATCCCTTTTGAGGGCTCATGGCATAGAAACAAATTAATTTCTGATTAAGTGATATTATGAACGATAAATTATCAAGGTGCAGCTGGTGTGGTGACGATTCTCTTTATGTGAAATATCATGATGAAGAATGGGGGAGGGCTGTCAGTGATGACAAAACTCTTTTTGAATTTTTGACACTTGAAAGCGCACAGGCAGGGCTTGCATGGATAACCATTCTAAGAAAAAGAGAAGGATACCGCAAAGCATTTCTTGACTTCAATTATAAAGAAGTGGCAAAAATGACTCCCGAGGATGAAGAAAGACTAAGGACTGACGGCGGAATTGTAAAAAACAGATTAAAGATTCATAGCACGATCGTCAATGCTAAACTTTTTGGAGAAATAGTAGAAGAATTTGGATCGTTTTTCAATTATGTTATGACATTTATGCCTAATGGTGAAAGGATAATCAACGATATACCGGATCTTAAGTCTGTGCCGGTGTCATCGCCCGTATCTGATGCCATGAGCAAAGACATGAGAAAAAGAGGGTTCAAATTTTTTGGCACCACGATTTGCTATTCTTTTCTACAGGCAACAGGTTTCATAGACGATCACATTAACTCCTGCCATTGCAAGAACAAATAATTCAACATGTTTCCGTAAGTGACCCAGCAGAAATAGCGCGTCAGCCTTGTTTTCTCCAAACTTTTAATTTTAATACCATATCATGAAGATCATACTCAAATTATCGTTTGGGTGGGGGTACTTGATAGTGTTTGCTGTTTCTCCTTCTTTCGACTTGTTCTCGAATAATTCCGTTAAGTATCTGACCAACAGGCAAGCCAATAACAACTTTCCCAATCTTAAAATATGGAGTAACTACAGGCTCGAATTGGTATTTTTGTGTCCCTGTTTGTTGAACAGCTTGTCCTCCAACCAATACGCCATACTTATCGTTGATCCGGTAATTTAAATAGCCACCAAATGTTGACCGTTGATAATATCCCAACATGCCGGGCAACATAGGCAAGCCACCGCTCATAGTAGGAGGCGCCCCGAAATAATAAGTCCCATAGGCTGTAAAAGTTATATGAGGAGAAAGGTAATAAGATAAATTTCCTGTTATACCGTACTGAGTGTGTAACCCTTGATAAAATCCATACTTATTTGCTTCCACACCCAAGTAAAGACTTATTTTCTCATGATTTTGGGAAATTCCGATGCCACCATTATATATATGCATCAATCCAGGCATATCCATTTCTGCCCCTGTCGCTGTGATTGAACCATTTCTCCAACTATACAAGTTAGACTGTCCAGGCACAAACGATAATGATGGGATTTGAAAGGTCGCACTTTCATAAGGCTTATAATACTGTGTGTTGGGATAAAATCTGACCGGGAGTCGTGGTCCGGACAATGTCGGTGAAAGGAGCATGTCGCCGGAAATAATAGAATCAGCGATAATCGCATTTTCTATACCAATACTATCCACTTCTACCGGGATAGAGGAAATTTCAGTCTGCGCATATGCTGTCATAGCAAACATAGCCAGAATAAGGGTAGAGATTGCTTTCATATAGGTTGCTATTTACAGATTGTAAGCATATAGCCGAAACCTCGTTGATTTATAATTGAGATTGAAGAATCTTGCCGCAATGCCCGGCGGATCTTGTGGATATAGCCGTGAAGAGAGTTACGGTTGCTTGGTTCATCACGTTGCCATATGGCAATCATTAAATCCGAGGCATCAACTGTTTTCCCGACATTGGTTACTAACCTTTCCAGTATCTTAGCCTCGAAGTGCGACAGCACCACACTTCGACCTTCCAAGGAAAGTGTCTGGTTTGTAACATTGAATATATACCGACCAATAAAATATTTAATATCTTCGCATCGGCTGGTGTTGTGTCGGCGAAGCAGAGCTTTCATTCTCACAATAAGTTCGCGCAGTTCAAAAGGCTTTTTGAGATAGTCATTGGCTCCGATTTCAAATCCTTGCTCAACATCATCAATTGTGCTTTTGGCTGTGAGAAAGAGCAACGGAACATTCGCAGAAATTTTCCTGATTTGTCTTGCCATCGAAAATCCATCCATTCCGGGCATCATTACATCAGCCACAATAATATCGGCACCGCTAGATCTAAAGATTTCAAGTCCTTCAATACCGTTAGACGCAGTTATTACTTCATAGCCCTGTCCACGCAAAGTGTCGGTGACAATCAGCGTCAAGTCTTTCTCATCTTCTACAAACAGTATTTTATCGCTCATCTTTGCTGAATTTGATAGTAAACACCGATCCTTCTCCTTCTGTACTTTTGACCTCGATAGTCCATCCCATTTTATCGAGAATACTCTTCACATAATATAGCCCGATGCCATAGCCACGAATATCCTGACGGTTGCCATGTGGTACACGGTAAAACTTATTGAACAGATATTGAATCGATTTTGACGGGATGCCAATGCCGTTGTCTCTGACCGAAAGTTTTTTATTGTCACCAATAATGGTTATCTCAACGCTATCGCCGGAGTATTTGATGGCATTGTCAATCAGATTGTTCAGAACATTTGCCAGATGCGTTCTGTCTGCCTCGACAATGATACTCTCATCAATATCCACATTTATGCTGATATTTTTTTCGCCTCTCAAACGTTGAGCGGCTGAAATATCCTCTACTAACAAATGTAACTGAATCTCCTCAGGTTTGAGTTTCATTGCCCTACGGCGCTCCATACTCATTGCCAATATATTCTCGACAAGTTCACCAAGCCGTTTTAGCTGTTTATTGGCAATATTCAGGTATGTTACCTTTTTCTGCGGGTCATTGGCTGTATCGTAATTGAGCAGAGCGTCATTGGCGGAATAAGCGATCGCAATAGGCGTTTTCAGCTCATGTGTCATATTGCTGACAAAATCATCTTTCATTTCTTCAATGGTTCGTAGGCGTGACACTGTACGGAACAAATACCAAAATGCCATAGTAAACGATGTCATCAGAAGAAAGACCGTGACAATGACTCCAAGCATCTGCGACAATATCTGACGGGTAATCGGTGTCATGTATGCACGATAATACATATCCGATTCAGGATTAAAGCATAACGAAAAGACATCATATCTTGCGCGGTTCTTAGGAATATGGCTATTACCTCTGATTACATCATCGTTAGAGTTGATAATCTCTACGGCAATAAAATCGGGATATATGTGGCGGTCAGCGAGACGCTCCAGCACTATACTATCCATAATAGACAGATTAAAATCCACAAATGGATCCATACTCTCATGCATCTGTTGACTCATTTCATTGACCATCTGGTTAGTATATGACCGATCACGCCGTAAAGGGGTCTTGTTTACACGGGTATCACCTTTACTGCTTTGGGATGTTGTTACAAAGTTTCCATCCTCATCCTTTACACCGCTAACCCGACCATGACCTTCTATAATTGAGTCTCCGTTTTCAAGATGAGCTTTTTGGGCTGCTATTGCTGCACGATTTGCTCGGTCTGCGCGCTCCCACATATCATCAATATCTGCATCAGCCAATGCCATCATTACATCTCGCTCAACATTGGACTTTATCGAATTGTAAAGGGAAATGAGATAATAGACATTGCAGCCGAAAATGACTGCAATGACAATAATAAACGAGGTCGATATTGTCTTAAAGCGTTTCATATCTGCATCCACGCAGTGCCCGCGGTCCCATATTAAAATAATTTATCACCACAAATTTACTAATAATCCGTCATATAATCGATTAAGTCGGCTACGATTTAAGACTAAATAAGGAAACTTTTAAGACTAAATAAGGTTGGTCATGGTGATCTTGAATGTAAGTGTATGTAATTTTACGTCAGAAAAAATTTATCGCAATGAAAAAAACATTCCTTTTCATAACAATCCTACACAGCGTAACCACCTATGCTCAGACAGTGGTGTCAGATACGATTTCTACACGACAGCTCGATGAAGTTGTTGTAAAGGGAGAGAAA